>NZ_JBRAKS010000144.1:0-9506 GCF_052745115.1 Candidatus Jordarchaeum sp. | reverse complement strand
CATAAGTTATATATCAACAAATACCCATATAGGAGTTTCGTCTGAATATATGGGATATTTAGCTCATGAAGGCTGATCTGGCATTATTAGCCCTCTTTTCCCAAAAAGGGGTTAATTCTGGCTCTTTTCCCCGGCGGTTAACCTTCGCCAAAAAGGTTAAACAGACCTTCTTTCAGAATTTGAAGCCCCATTATCCGTTACTCGACCAAAAAAGCTATACACATGCCTAATGCTAAATCCTTGGTGATAGAGAGGGTTCTGTTTTAGTAAAATATTTTCTGGTAAGAAAGAAAACATTTTATATTTAAGAAAAATTATCTAATACAAAAGATGAGAAATAATAACAGGGGAACATTAATCAAAACATTTAGGTAATCATTTAATTTCTAAACATTAATTTTGTATTCATCTAGGTATCCTTTTAGGGTTAGCATGTCTTTTTCCATTTCCTCCTTTGCTGCTGGGCGGTAGAGGACTGCCGCAGGATGGAAGGTGGGAAAATAAGTTATTCCTTCTTTTTGAATGGGGTTTCCCCTCAATTCTCCTATTGGACCTGTTTTTCCAAGTAGGGAGGTAAGTGAAACATTTCCTAGAATGCAGATTACTTTGGGATTGATTAACTCTATTTGTTTTTGAAGGTAGGGATTACATTTCTCTATCTCATCTTTTCTGGGTTTCCTATTATTTGGTGGTCGACACTTGACAACGTTAGATATATAAACCTTAGATCTCTCTAATCCAGCCAATTTTATCAAATGGTCTAGAAACTTTCCCGCCCTCCCAACAAAGGGGCGCGCCTGAATGTCTTCCTGTTCCCCCGGGGCTTCTCCCACAAACATTATTTTAGCATGAGGATCGCCCTCACCAAACACCACGTTGATCCTAGATTTAGAGAGGGGACAGCGAACACAGTTCTTAGCTATGTCGTAAACTTCTTTTAAGGTTGTTTTTCGGGAGAGCTGCTTTAAAGAGTCTTCACTCATTTTAATTCCTCAAATTAATCCTTCTAAAGAATTATCCTATCATGTGTTCGTAGGGCTCGTACCAGCAACGTTTAACTGATTTTGAAAAGTCGAATGGGGAGAAACATTTAATCATTTGTGAATCCTCGGCAATCTTTGAAAAGCCTAATGATTCAAGGGGTTTAGTTTTAGCATCGCAGTCACTACTTATTATGCACAGAGCCATGGAACATTCTAACTTTCTCGCTTCCTCCAATATTTTTCTCAAAACATTTTTAGCTGTGTTTCCATCACTTCTCTTCAAAGTGAACACGTTTTCTATTATAGCGGAATTCAATTCGGAACCCCAAGCTATGATTTTTCGTATACGAAGTGTTCCACCTCCCATTATTTCTTGTTCTTTTTTTACTATCCAAGTTTGAGTGAAAAAAACATTTACCGGTTCTAATAGCCTCCACTTCATTTCTTCAATACTGAGGGAGTGGAATCCTTCAAAATGCGAGTAGGCTTTATTGAAGGCCTCAGCGAAATCCTTCAGATTTTTATATGTCAATATTTCAAAACGTTTATCGTCTTTATTGTCTTTCCTTCCTGTTTCAAGATTTTGAGTTTTTTCTGGGTTAAAGGTTTTTATATAAATATGAAATCTCTTTGCGTCTATAAAACCATGTCTTAGATATATTTTGTAGCCCGGTCCCTCCGGATCTGCGAACAATGTTAATCCATCAAGATTTTTTTGCTCCGCATATTTTATAGATTGCTCAAGTAGTTTACTGGCTAAACCTCTACGCCTTAATTCGGGTGGAGTTGCTACATCATCTATCGCACCCAAATGGAGGATTTTATCTTCAAATTTCGCTTTTCTTAATGTTTCTATAACCGAGGAAATAATTCTGCCATCTTTCTCTGCGAGAAAAACTCCTCTCGGATCGAATCCTGGTTTCTTAAGGTAACGCCAAATCCAGAACTCCACCGTCCTAGGAGTGAATACATCGTTTGCTCCAAACGCAGAGTTAAACAGGTCGACGATCTGGTGCTCATCGCCGGGATGATAATTCCTTAAATTATAAGTTAAATTTGACGCCAAATCATTGACCTTCCAATTACATAAATTTTTCAAATATAGTTATGATTAATTATATAAGTTTTTAATATAATACTTTTATCATTTATGATTTGCTCTGCAAATTGGTAGTTTAAAATTTAAAATATTTTAACAGATGAAACTGTTTGGGTAAATGTCTATTTTTAAGAATGTGCACTCAGTTAAATTTATCTGTTAATTGAGTTATCTATTAAAGTACCAATCAATAAGGGTATGGTCCTGTGATTGACAATGCACTAATTATTGCCGCATTTATTTCTATGATTTCCCAGTTCTCCGGAGTAGTTCTGCCAGTTATCATTTACATGATAAACCAAGGGCTAAACATCCACCATATCACACTACTTTGGTTGGCCTCCCATACTGCAGCGGTCACAATTTCATACTTATCAACAAGGTTAGTAAGTAGACTAAGTTTCAGAGCTACAACATATTTGGAGAGAAAAGCTAAGGAACTCGAAAAGTACATTGGATCATTTGGACTCTTTTTAGGTCTAATACTTTTTAATTTCTCGGTTTGGATATACATCTCAGTTCCCATTATGGTTTTAATGGGCATAAACTGGAAAAAAATCTATCTATCTGCAAGTTCAGGAAACTTTATCTATTATCTTTTAATGATTGGAGCCATCTATTGGTTATACATGTTCATTTCAAACATATTAATAATCATAATGTTTACACTAGCGATAGCATTTGCCACTTCGATTATCATTTACCAAATATTTAGTAGAATCAATGGAGAAAAGGTATCCAAAGTCGAAAAAGTCCAATAATTAAACAATATTTTTATTTTTTTTCTGGAACTTAGATTCTCTCAAATATTTTTATTGGACCAAACTGTGCTACCAAGTTGGTGGGAACCGATCCTGGTGGCGAAGTAAAGGGGGGACCTATAATGTAAACTGTAGCATTGTTATAGAAGTAGTATTGAACTATTGGTTGTAGAAATGGTTGCATTACCTCCAGCCACATACCGTTAGTGGTGGGTCTCCCGGAGAAGGCGGTTATTGCGATTGAATCCACCCCTGCTCTACCGCCTAACACGCATATCGGCTGATATGGTAGAGTATGAAGCTGTATCCAGATAGATGCCAGATAATAATAAAAAGTGTTTCCGATAGGGTCAATGTTTCCGGTGGGGTCAAAGCTTATGGGGATTAGACCACGGTGTGTGGGGGGACTTAAAATGAGATAAGTGGAAGCCGACGGTCCCAATAAGGGGGGAGTGTAGAGGGAGTAGAAAAGGACGCCTTGGCTACGTCCAACTGTAGGTGAGAAAGTTATGGCTGTGAAGGCCAATGTCACTATGAGAAGTGCGTGGACTTTTCTCCATTTACCTAGTCGGGAGCCAATAAATTTTGCTATGGTGAGCCCGGTGTAGAAGGAAAGAGGAATCATTATGTATATCCAGAAGCGGTGTCCATATGAAAAAAACATAATGCTTAAAATTAGGGCATATATGCCAAAAATTTGGCCATCGTAATATAGATATTTTATTGAATAGGCTGCACCAGCTAATCCAATAATCCATGCTAAAAGCGGAATATAGAATTCGAGGGGTGTTGGAACAGTGGATAGCCAGTCAAAATTAGCCAATATGTGGATTAGCCAAGGAGAATATACTAAGAGAGATACGGCTGAGACCTTTGCAAAAAATTTTAGATAACCTTCGTTTTTTCGAATTATTGAAAAAACTCCCAATGTAACTAATGTCAGTAAGGGTAAGGATATGTGTGTCCAAAGTGCAAGTGACATAAGAATAATCGAGGGTACCAATTTTTTCTGAGTAAATGTCCAAAACAAAATAAAGGAAATAAGAAGCACAAGGGTTGCTGGCATAATCTGGTAAGAATCAGCTAAAGTAGTTACTGCACCAATGTATACTAAAACGGTATAGAAGGCAGATTTATAGCCGGCAAACTTTCTACTTGACCACCATAAACAAAAAACTAGAAGAGGATAAGTTACAACCTTAATCATTTTCGCGGCAAATAGGATGTCTCCCCCATTAGCCTTCATTAACAACGCCATAATCATATGCAGCAGCGGCGGATAAAGATGAGGACGCCCAATGGGGGCAAACTCCCAAAAATCCCAAGTGGGAATAAAACCTAAGCGGTATATTTGTTGAGCTACGGCCATGTGATAAAAATCATCGTAGCTTATAGGTGGAACAACAATCCATAATCCCACCATAAAAAAAATTATACAACCTATAACCAAGTAGTCAAATAAATGTAGAGGACCCAGAAACAAACCATCCAGAGAACTGGGCAACTCGGTAGGCATTTCAAGTTCGAATTTTATTCTGCGCATTTCCTCAGTCAACCTAATTTTCTGGTTCCGAAAAGTAGAGTTAAACTCACTATTATATTTTTTCGTAATAAAGAATACTAGACACTAAAATAGACTGTATCGTAACCCCTACACTCGACCGTGTAAACCTTTTACAAAAAATCATTTGTTACTTTTTATTTTATCTACCACCTTAGAAAGAAACTCGCCTGACTTAGCAAAAATTCTCACATCTGCGATCTCTTCTAGTTGAGTCTCACCCATATTGATAATTACTATTTTTGCCCCGCGCCTCTTTGCAATGATTGGGAATTGATTAGCGGGAGACACACTCAGAGAGGAGCCTATAACCAACATTAGGTCGCACCTTTCTGCCTGTTTTAACGACTCCGCCATTTCACGTTCCGGCATCGGGTCACCAAAATTTACTACCGATGAGATAATCCTACCACCACAATTGGTACACAGTGGCTGGTTAGGAAGTGGATTGTGGGTTCTGTAGCCCTTACCATGCAGTTGATCATCCCATCCAATTTCCTCTTTTGTGAAACGGGCATCACAAGTCAGACATTTCATAACTGTATAGTTACCGTGAAGCTCCGCGAGAATTTCTCGAGGAATGCCCGATTTAATGTGGAGATTATCAACGTTTTGTGATATGAGATATTTCAATTTTCCCATATTGTAAAGCTCAATTAGAGCGTAGTGACCTGGGTTTGGTTCAATTTGATTCCAAGGCTTCGTTGGTGGCTTGGGTTTCAAACCCTTGTCTCTAAGGGTCCAAACTCCTTCAGGACCTCTATAGTCCGGAAGTCCGGACTCGGTCGAAATACCAGCACCAGTGAAAGCTACAAGATAGGAAGAATTACTAATAAGTTCAGCAACCTTTTCTATATCTTCTGTGGAGAAAGACAAAAATATTCCTCCTTAAAGTATCTATTATAAAATTTATCTTTTAAAATTAATTTACATAACCTTGGCGAGAAAGCCCCCGACTTCAGTCGTGGGGATGAATCGACAAAAAGCTTATCTGAAAGTAGGGTATATTAATAGTTGTTGGTAGCTGAAGGGTTTGGCTTGGGCTTAAGGGGCTAAACAAGACGCAGCCCCCATGAGGGTGCCAACATAGACGCCGTTCCCTTGAGGGAAGGGCGTGTTAACCGGGTGGTGGCACACCCGTTGCTTCGAAGGCGTTGAGCCAGAAGCAAGAATCCGCCGACTTTAGTCGAGGGGAGTGTCAAAGTATTAGAGTATTTTTCAACGTAGCCGAGTGAATTAATTTCTATAATTTCAGATGTTCTCAAAAAATAATTTCCATTAGTTTTTATATTATACAATAACACAACTGAATTTTTATAAATTTTATTTCATTACTTGAAAATTTGATTAGTAACAGGTGTAATTCTAATCTTTTCTTTGAGAAAAATGATTTACTGCTCTTAATGCACAATTAATTTATCAATAAAGATAAAAAAATGAAAGAAAGAGATTTTGCGCCCCTTAGCTGTTTTTTGATGTTTTTTGATAACCTCTACGTCTTTTTTCAAATTTTCATTCTTGCAGGTAGCCTAAATGAGATTTTACTGGTCTTCACGCCGTATTCAAGTATTGCTTCTAAAAACTTCACCGCGGCGACAACGCCATCTATCACGGGAACGTTTAACGTTTTCTCAATCTTCTTGTCCAGCCCCACCATTCCGGCGCAGCCTAGTAGAAGAACCTCTCCTCCGTCCTCCAGAACCGCCTTCGTTCCCTCCTCTACGAGGACCTGTTTGGTTTTCTCCATATCCTTTTCGAGTTCTAATACTCCCAGCCCAATGCCCCTAGCTGATGCAAACTTATCGACCAATCCGTACCTACTGACAAACTCCACTAAAACATGAGTTAGGTTAAATCGTGGTGCAGGTAGGAGCATGGAGAATTTGCGTCCCAGCATACAGGCCATGTGCATAGCAGCCTCACCGATGCCCACAACCGGTTTATCGGTCATCTCCCGGGCGGCGTAAAGACCTGGATCCAGAAAGCACGCTATTATGAATCCATCGTAGCCGTCGTCTATACCTTTCTTAATCTCTTTTAGAACTCCTGGCACTGCCAAGGCCTCGTCGTAAAGGCCCTCAATAGCTTCGGGTCCCTCTTCGGGGCTAACAACTGTTATCTCTGTGTCAGGTCTAGCGTATTCCTTAGCCGCTTTTTCGATCCCCTGTGTCATGCTCAGAGTGGTATTTGGGTTAATAATCTTTATTCTCATATACTAACACCTAATTTCATTCTTGCTTTATTATCTATAGTACTAAGAAGTTCCTAAATAAAAGAAGAAGGGGAAGTTTATTCGCTTAACATTTTTGTTGAGATCAAAGCGTAGATTTTCGTCGTATCAACCACGTCCTCTACCTTAAAGTGTTCATCTGGCTGGTGCCCAACTTTTGGATCGCTTGGTCCGATAATTATTGTGGGAATACCAATTTCAGCGAAAAATCTTCCGTCACTGGTTTGGGCGTAACCTGTAGGTTTAGGATTAAGGTTTAGTTCTCTGCAAGCTTCTTGCGCCGCTTTCACCAGTTTCTCATCTGGCGATGTTTCAAACGGATGCGCCTCTGCCAGCACCACCACATCCGCTTCAAATTCAGGGTCCTTCCTTTTTAGATCTTCGATTATGTCGAAGACTTCCTTTTTTATTTCTTCTGTAGTCTGTCCCGGTATCATTCTTCTATCTATAGTTATTTCGCAGGAATCCGGAACCACGTTAAGTCTTACACCGCCACTTATGGTTCCTATGCATAAAGATGGGGGAGCAGTCGCCGGATGACTCTGCTTTGCAATTTTTTTCGCAATCCTCTCATCGACCTCATTTAAGAATACCCTCATTTTGTCTATGGCACTGATTCCCTCCCAAGGTATACTGGCATGTGCTGCTCTACCCTTGGTTTTAACCCAAAACCAGACTCCACCCTTTTCAGCAATTGCGATTCTATTGTCCGTCTGTTCTCCTATAACAACGTAGTCTGGACGTAATCCCTTATCCAAACAGACTCTTACACCCGCTAATCCTCCGGATTCCTCGTCGCTTACCGGGTTTAAAATCATTGTTCCCTTTAGGTTGATTCCCTCTTCCACAATAGCTTTAGCTGCCATCACCATTGCTGCAGTGTTGGCTTTGGCGTCCGCGCACCCTCTACCATAAATAATCCCATCTGCTATCTCTGCACCAAAAGGATCGTGTGTCCAATTTTCTAGAGCCCCTGGAGGCACAACATCCAGATGGCTGTTAAAACATAATTCTGGCTTACCCTCACCAATCCTCGCAATTATGTTCGGCTTGTCATCCTGTATCTTTTCTATGCTGTATTTAATACCTACTTCTTTAAGCTTTTTTTCGACCAAGGCGAAGGCTTTGGTGGTGTCTCCGGGAGGGTTAACCGTGTTTATCTTTACCAGTTCGACTAGAAAATCAATGATCTCATCGTGCATTGAATCTATTCTTTTAATTAGAGAGTCTATTGTTGATCACCTTACTGTTTTTATTAGTTCTTCGTCTATCTTTCCTTTCACTGGTTTTCCGTGGCCAGGTTTGCCTACCAATTGTCCGTCCTCTATTACAAGTGTACCTCTAGATATAACTACTGTTGGCCAGCCGGTTAGTTTCCATCCTTCCCAATTAACGTAGTCAATGTCCATATGAAGGTCTTCTAGACGCACCGTCTTCTTTAATTTTGGGTCCAGAATTACGATGTCTGCGTCAAACCCCGGAGCTACCAGTCCCTTCTTAGGATACAAACCAAAGAGTTTTGATGCGTTTAGACTGGAAACTTCAACTAACCGGGGTAGGCTAATTCTTCCCTTATTTACTCCCTCAGAATACAGTATCGGCAGCATTAGTTCATTGCCCGGTGCGCCGTTCGGGGTTTCGTTGAAGGATTTGGCAGCCATCTTCGCCTCGCTTGGTAGTGGAACATGGTCTGATCCATAAAGTGCAACATAGCCCTCTGCAAGCGCTTTCCAGAGTGCCTCATTGTCCTCCTTCTTTCTTAGTGGGGGACTTATTATGAAATTTGCACCATCGGGACGTTCGTAAAGGTCATCGGTTAGTGTTAGATACTGTGGGCATGTTTCTGCGTAAATGGTTGACCCTCTAAGTCTCGCATTTTTTACCAGTTCCACCCCTTCTTTTGTGGACATGTGTGCAATATATATTCTGGATTGAGCCCATTCTGCCAGGAGTATTGCTCTTTGTATTGCTTCTGCTTCTACTAGGTTTGGTTTGGATAGTGGGTGATATTTTGGCTCCTTTTTTCCCTCCTCGACAAATTTTTTAACCATACCTTCTTCCAATGGATAATTTTCCGCGTGAACCCCAACTGTTGCCCCTATCTCCTTTGCCTTACTCAGTATTCGATACAGATTCCAATCGCTCACCGCTAACAGTAGATAGGTCATAAACTCTTTGAACGAGGGGTAACCATACTTAACCGCTTCTTCCATTTCTTTAAGTACAATGTTCATATCGGAAAAATCAACAAAGATTCCGTGGAATGCGAAATCTATGACCGCTTGCTTGCCCGCAGTCTCTTCTTTTCTTTTAATATCACCCATCACGCCCAATTTCTCGTAAGTTATAGGGTCGAGCTGAGCCACAAAATCAAGCACTGTAGTTATACCACCGAAGGCTGCTGATATGGATCCCGTCTCCCACGTTTCTTTTGGAATAGCTCCCTGGAAGGGTTGTGCAATGTGACTGTGGCTATCTATCAGTCCAGGTAGAACCAATTTTCCACTCGCATCAATGACCTTATCCGCCTTCAGCTCTGTCTTCCCCAAGCTAACTATCTCTCCATTATCTACCGCAACATTGGCTTCAAAAACACCACTAGGCAACACAATTTTTCCATTTTTAATAACAAGCTCCACCAAATAAATTCCTCCTTATCTGCTTATTTTAGAAACGTTAAAGTTAAGATTTTAACTGTATTATAAAACTTACTACTAAAAAAATTCAAAAAATGAAGGCACAAAGTAATAGATATGTATTTTTGATTTTGGGTATGTGAAAACGTCCTGCCTAACTCCCATAGTAGGGTTTGGATTTGGGAGAAGGCGCCTTAAGTATGTGGGTTGTTGGGATAGTTCGAAAAGAATAATTG
>NZ_JBRAKS010000143.1:6664-9582 GCF_052745115.1 Candidatus Jordarchaeum sp. | reverse complement strand
CATAGCCATATATGGTATTATTTAGTATTAAATCTTCCTACTGTTGTAAACCCTCGGATCCACATCAGTTTTAACCCTTGCCATATTTTCCACCACTTCTCAGACAATTACCGACATATTTCACTTAATATGTTGAAATTAATAATTAAGTATTTCCGAAACTGAGAGGAAAAATATAATTAAAATAAGTAGCAAGGTATAAAATTACAGGAATCTTTGGCGGGAAAGCCCCAGACTTCAGTCTCGGGAATGAACCGCCAAAAAATTTATTTGAAATAGAGTATGTTAATAGTTGTCGGTAGCTGAGGAGTTTGGCTTGGACTCAGACGGCTAAACAAGACGCAGCCCCTATGAGGGTGCCGAATAGACGCCGTTCCCCCTTGTGGAAGGGCGTGCTAACTGGGTGGTGGCACACCCATTGCTTCGAAGGCGCAGAAAGCCAGAAGCATGAATCCCCCGACTCTAGTCGCGGGGATTGTCAACCCTATGTTCAAGAAAAAGTCTTTCTTTTTAATTGAAAAAAATGGAAAAAATTTTTTGAACGATACCGTCATCTTTTCTGCGGTTAAATCACATTTCCTTGCGTTTTAGAATCACTTGTATTCCCACGGCTAAAATCCATGTCACTATTATAAAGAAGACGCCCCATTCCAGAAGTGCTCCTTTCTGAATTAGGAAAGCCAAGTCAACTATTACAAAGATAACTCCATATATGGCAATTGCTTTCGAGAAAAATTCACCGCGATACATTTCAAAGCTTAACAAAATTATTGCAATGCCTACGGATATGAAGAAAATCATAGCAAACGTGCCGTGTAGCTGAGACATAACCATGGGGGCGAGACCAACGCCAACCAAGGCTAATGAAGCGGTCAGGCCTAATACCACTCCAATCTTCGCAATAATAGAACCTCTAAAGAGTCCCAGTATGCCGGGAAACACGGGAAGCGCCAAAATGCCGGCAAGAATCAAACCCACATTAAACAGAAAAGCGCTGGGGCCAATACCAAGCTCACTAACGAATTGGTACCACATGGAGAACCCGGTATTAATAACCGGTATGGGATAAGGAAGCCAGCGAACAGGTAAAGCTCTAAAAGGGAACCCGGTGTATGTGACTACTGCGCCCAGTACTCCGATAATACCGACAATCATTGAAATAACCGCAAACAGTCCGCCGATCAGAATAAAGTTCGAATTTGCACCCGTTTTTGTAGACTTCATAATGTTCACCACTCCTTAGGTCATTAAATTAAGTTATAAAATGTTTTATTAGAGGAACTCCTATTTAAATTATGAAGTAAGATCATCAACTCACTTGGCTCAAAAATGTTGAAAATTCTTTTATTCCTAGGCTTCTGTAGCTTGGCTTTTTATAATCATTAGTACTCCTACCAATAAAGTCCAAGATATTATTGCAGAGAAGACAATCCATTCCAGGAATGTGCCTTGTAAAATTATGCCAATTAAATTAACTCCACCCACCAAGAATCCGTATACCGCAATTGCTTTAGAGGAAAATTTGCCTTTAAGCATCTCGTAGCTCAGCAGAACAATGGCCGGACCTGCTAATAAAAAGAAAAAGGCACCAAACAAATTATGTAGGGGAGAGAGAACCATGGGCGCGAACCCAACGCCAATAAGATTAAGGTATGTAATCATGCCCATAACTATTCCAATCTTTGTTTTAATGGACCGTTTCAAGAGCAAATATAGGCATGGGAATAAGGGAAGCGCCATTACACCTCCTATAATTAAACTCACGTTAAATGTGAATGCGCTGGGGCCGATTCCAAGCTCACTTATAAACATGTACCACCCAGAGTAACCCGTATTTATTACCGGTAACACCGGGAAGGGAAGCAAAAGCCAACTAATAAATAAGGGTCTGAGAGGAAACCCGGTATAAGTAATCACGGCACCCAAAACAGAAACCGTTATAGTAACCATTGAAACAACAGCAGTCACTCCACTAATTAAAATGGTCCTTGATTCCAACTCATATTTCAAAATCGCCATCCCTGTAACACATCTAATACGTGACTTTTAGTTTATTATTAGGTTTCTTTTTTATAATTAAACTTATAGTTAAATCATATGATATAACTATTTAAATAATATTAAAAAACTAAACAAAACAGTTGAAAAATAGTACTTTTGACATCTAAAACTTTGAAAATTTACCATTTTTGCGCCTACTTCGGCGCCCGCACGTCTTTTTGGCGAATTCTGTAGAAAACTGTGGTTCCCAGCGCAAAAATGACATGCTTTGGCATAATGTAATGTGTATGTTTTTTGCACTGGGGGTATGTGTTTTTGTTTGTTGGCTGCTTATAGAGGAGGAAGTATAAACCTTATTTTCCAATTCTGAGCCCTATTATGGAAGTTGGGCAGAAGGCTTCCACATACCCAAAATCAAAAATACATAACTATTACTTTGTACCACATGCTTTGGTGATGTAGATTCACCCGATTCTACCACTTATTTTGAGGCTCTAAATCGGAAAAGAAGCCATATAAACGCTCCTTTCGGAGGCGAAATCGAACAATTCTACATCATCACATGCTTTTACCGAAAAACCTATATATGACTTCGTAATTTCTTATTGATTGTGGGTGTCGTGGGTATCGGTTTTTTATCCTCTTTTCATCCTAATCCCCCCTCCCCCTCGCATGGCATTTCCACGACGCCCACGCTAATAAATTAAATTTTACTGAAAAGAGTACTCCATTTTTCGTAAAATTGAAATCATTAATTTTATAAAATTAAGTACATCCCATCCACAATACTTATCTAGAATAACTTATTTCTTATTTTAAATTTAAATGAGAAATTTAAATTTTAGTGTTCACAAGGTTTCGTTTTAGATGAATTGGGAGTGGTTCTGATATGTGTGATTTTTGTACCAAGCATGGTA
>NZ_JBRAKS010000143.1:0-6564 GCF_052745115.1 Candidatus Jordarchaeum sp. | reverse complement strand
CCGGAAAATACTGGTACAAGTGGGCCAGCCGCTACGCCCGCCAAATGTACCATCGCAGAAGGACTGATCGCAAGGTTTCTGGAGCGGGAGGCACCGCACAACTAGAGGCGCAGATGGGATTAGCGGCAATTGAGGCCATTCAGGCTAAGAATCTCAACCCTGAAAAGTTTCCAGAACTAGTAGAAAAAGTGAACCAGTTAGCAAGGGTCACCAATTCTGGCCAGGTCATAACTCTGGAAGACGCAAAAACCATGATTGATCTGGCCAGTCCTATCGCATTTATTGCCTGTGACTGTCGTAGGCAGCTCCACGGCTACATTGAGCGTGACCTCTCAAGAATGACCTGCCTGGGACTCGGTGTCGGAATGTTTCGATGGGAGAGGGAGCCCTCAAGATATGTTGCAGGCGCACACTTTGTTAGTGATAAAGAAGCCAAAAAATGGTTAGAGGAGTGGGACAAGAAAGGCATGGTTCACTCGCTCATGACATTTGGTTTGAGGGATGGTGCGCCCTACATTGGCGGCATATGTAACTGCACTTATCCCGATTGCATAAGTATTCGTTGGCGTCGCGACTATGGAATAGAACAGCTCATAAAAGGGGAAAGAGTCGCCGTAATGACAAACCCCGAGAACTGTACCGGCTGTTTCCAGTGTGTTTCCCGATGCCAGTTCGGAGCCATCACCGCTAATATACGATCTGAGAAGCCCTACATTGATTTGACCAAGTGTTTTGGCTGTGGACTCTGTGTAACCGGCTGTAAACACGATGTCATTGAACTTGTGGATCGCCGCAACTTTGAAGTACTCAAACACTCCTGGTAGTCCCCTAAATCCTTTTTTCTTAGCTTCCGTAACCCTTATTTATTATATATCCTTTGTCTTTCTAATATTAAAAAGGATTAAAGGATCCATAATATTCTTTTAATGAGAAATTATTGAATTGGGAGTGATTTTGGAATGTGTGATTTTTGTACCAAGCATGGTACCGGAAAATACTGGTACAAGTGGGCCAGCCGCTACGCCCGCCAAATGTACCATCGTGCCAGAGCCGACCGCAAAGCCGAAGGAGCAGGAGCAAACCTTGAAGCACAACTAGGTGCCCTCGCTTTGCAAACACTGCAAGCAAAAAATCTGGAACCGGAGAAATTTCCCGAATACGTTGCTAATTTCAATAAACTGGCAAGAGATATTCACACCGGGCAAGTCATAACCCTGGAGGACGCAAAAACCATGATTGATCTGGCGAGCCCCATCGCTTTCATTGCTTGTGACTGTCGTAGACAGCTCCACGGCTACATTGAGCGTGACCGTTCAAGAATGACTTGTCTCGGATTAGGGGTGGGAATGTTCCGATGGGAACGCCTTCCCTCAAGGTATACTGCGGGTGCTGAATTCGTTAGCGACAAGGAAGCCAAAAAATGGTTAGAGGAATGGAACAAAAAGGGTATGGTTCACACCCTCATGACCTTCGGCCTAAGAGAAGGTGCACCCTACATAGGTGGATTATGCAACTGCACCTACGGTGACTGCTTAAGTATTCGATGGCGATTAGACTATGGAATGAAACAACTCATGAAGGGAGAGAGAGTCGCAGTTCTAGCTCATCCCGAGAAGTGCACCGGATGCTTCCAATGCGTCACTCGCTGCCAGTTCGGAGCCATCACCGCTAATGTAAGGAATGAGATGCCCTACATTGATTTGACCCGATGTTTCGGCTGCGGACTATGCGAGACCGGCTGCAAACAGGGGGCAATTGAACTTGTGGATCGCCGAAATTTTGAGGTACTTAAACATTCGTGGTGATAAAGTATGAGTTCGAAAGTATTAATAACAATAGATTATCAGAAGTGTACCACACCCTTCGCCTGCAAAAAGTGTATAGAAGTATGCCCGGGAGAAGTGTTTCTAGTTACACCAAACCCCATGATGATCAAGAAGTATCAACCCATAGATGAAAACCAGCCCGGATCCTACCTGCTACTTGCACCCATGACTCCCAAATGTGTAGGCTGTATGAAGTGCATGGAAATATGCCCAAACGACGCTCTAAAAGTAGAAATCCAACACCCAGAACCAGAAATCACAACATAGACCTAAAAGTGAGGATGAACAAAATGGCTGAAAAATATGACTTCTACATTAAAGACGAACTTTTCGAAACAATAGAGAAAGAATTCGATGGAGAAACCATCGCGAAAAAATACGCCCAGAGCAAAAACATCAAAGACTTCGAAGAATACGGAAAACAACTCATGCTACGAACCATAGAACTAAGCGACCAAGAAAAATACCGAGACCGAACATACCAAGTCCTACTAGAATCTGCCAAAAAAACCGGTGAACTAATCTTCCCCCACGTAGCACAAAGATACATAGAAATAGCATACCTGTCAGTCCACCTAATGGGCGTAGTCCAAATAGAAGCAAACAACGCACAGGAACTAAGCTTCAAGGTAGCGGAGGAAGACTGCAAAATCTACCAATCCCTAAAAAACCTGATAAGCAAAGAGGAACTAGAAAAGCTACCCTGCCAAGCCGCATGCCTATCCACCCTGAAAACAGTATTCGACAAAATGGGATTCAAAGTCGAAACAAACATGCTCGAAAAAATGCCAGAAAACGGAGAATGCTACTTCCAAACATTAAAAAAATGAAAATACCCCCTCTTTTTTCCAGATTCCACTCAACTGATTTCACTACTATTTTTATCGAAAAACTAAAAGGCAAAATAAAAAATCCCACATAACAAAAAACTGAAACAAAAACTTTTAATCCCACCACTCATTCTAAAAAACAACAACAAAAACTGGGTGAAAAAATGCAGCAAACCCCCAAAGAAGAAACCAAAGAAACAGCAAAACAAAAAAATCCACCAGACCTAACAGACACCAGCCCCATAGGAACAGACATGCTCTACCCCTGCTGCATCGGCGGAAACTGCGCCCTCTACTTCTACTACGAAGACCTATGGAGACTATGGAGAGAACAACAAAAAGAACAACAAAAACAAGAACAAGAACAAAAACAACAATCAGAACCAGAAAAGTGAAAAAACAACAAACAAAACCAAGGAATCAAAATGAAAACAACATCAGAAAAAACTAACCCACCAAAACCAAAATCCCAAACACAAATAGAAACAGAAAAAGAAACTGAAAAAGAAAAAGAAAACATAGCAGGACTAGAAAACCTCTACTCATTCCGGGCAGGAGCAAGCTGCGGACTCTACTCCATGGGAGAAGAGTACTGGGAAAAAATAGCCGAAAAAATAAACCCCAACCCACAAAAAGAAATACAAAAACAAAAAGAAGAAGACTAAACGAATCAAAAAGCTCCTAATTAACCGGTAAAAACCCGCAAAAGGTCAAAAATAAAGACCATAAAAAACGCTTTTTCTAAAAAATATTAAAAAAGAAAGAGAATAAAAATTCTAAGGCCTACCCAAAACAGTCACAGTGCAAACCGTGTACGGCCCACCAAGGTTGTGAGCCATACCCACCTCATTCCTCTCAACCTGACGACCATCAGCCCTACCCTGAATCTGCTTAGTAACCTCAACCAGCATACGGCAACCAGTAGCACCAATCGGGTGACCAAAACACTTCAAACCACCACTAGGATTAATCGGAAACTCACCATCAATAGCCGTAAAACCATCCCTAACCTTCTGCGCAGCCTCACCCTTCTTACAAAGCCCAAGATCCTGCATATTCAAAAGCTCTGTAATAGTAAAACAGTCATGCACCTCAGCGAAACCAATCTCCTTAACCGGATCCTTAATACCCGCAGCCTTATAAGCCGCCTGAGCCGCCTTTTGAGTCGCTGGAACCTCCGAAAAATCATAACCAGGCTTATAATATGGATAAAGAGTCTCAACCGCCATACCATTACCCTTCAACACCACAAAATCATCCCTATGCTTGAACTCCTTAGCAATCTCCGGACGAGTAATAACCAACGCAGCAGCACCATCGGACATAGCACAGCAATCATATCTCCCTAGTGGTTCAGCAATCATAGGGGCATTTAGGACGTCCTCGATTTTGATTTCTCTTCGGAAGTGAGCCTTGGGATGGGCAACACCATTATAGTGGTTCTTAACCGCGACTCTGGCCAAGTCTTCTTTAGTCCACTCCCAGTTATGAAATGCTCTGGTGGCAAGCATGGCAAACATTCCTGGAGCGGAAACGTTTCCATAAACTGGATGACCGAATTGCTCGAATCCTGGTAGCCCTCGGGATCCGGCGTCCATCAGTTTCTCCACGCCACAAGCTAGTGCGATGTCTATGTCACCTGAATAGACTGCGTAGCAAGCGTTTCGGAAGGCGTCCATTCCTGAAGCGCAGAAGTTTTCGACTCGGGTGGCGGGTTTGCCGAAGATTTTGAGGAATTCGGCGGCGGCGCCTCCGGATAAGCCTGTGAAGAAGTATTGGATTCCTATCCAAATGGCGTCGATTTGTTTGGGTTCTACGCCGGCGTCGTCGAAGGATTCGTAGCATGCTTCTACTAGTAGGTCTTCCTGGTTTTTGTCCCAGAGTTCTCCGAACTTGGTGTAGCCTACACCCATTATTGCTATTTTATCTTTTAGAGGGGATACCATTTCTCTCACCGTTGTTGCTATACCAAATATATTTCGTGCTTATAAATTATTACCCAATCTTAGAAAGCTTCTCTTAAAAGACGCTGTTTGGATGTTTGCATTCTGGATTTTGTGGTTGATTGGTTAATTGGCTGGTTAGCGTGTTTGTTTTGATTAGTTGCTATGAGTTATGTTATTATTGTGTTTCTCTGGTTGGTTTCCTGGCGGTTGTCTTTTGTGTTTTGTTTGGTTTGATGAAAATTGTTAAAAATGGTTTTTTGTTATGTATTTTAGTTAATTTGGAGTGGTGTTTTGTATGCGGCGGCGTGTTTCTGGTTCTGAGTGTTATGTGGCTTTTGGGGATAGTATGATTATTGATTATTATGCTGGGGGGCCGGGTTGGGGTGCGGCATCGCTGCTCTATAAGAATTTGGATGATGTTTATCCCGATTGGAAGGGTAGGGATTTGGCCACTCTCTATCCGGGTATTAGGTTTCATGATCTTACTTCTGATGGGGCAACCACCGACACTGTGCTTAGCTGGCAGCTTCCCAAGGCTCCCACTGTGGAAAATCAGCCCACCATAATTATCTTAACAGTTGGAGGAAATGATATCCTACACCAATATGGAGTACCGGAAAAAAAGGGTATAACTCTAAGCTACGAGATGAAGGGAAGGCTTTTGAAAATCATATCTTACCTGCAGGATTCGGTAAGGTTTCCTAAACCCGCCCGAATATATATTGGAAACATTTACGATCCCTCAGACGGTATGGGCAATCTGGAGAAAGAGGGTTACTCTCGTTGGCCTGACGGGTTAAAGGTGCTTGACCACTGGAATAAGAGAATTGAAGAGGTTGCCCGGGAGAAGGGCTTAACGCTGGTGGATGTTCACAGACACTTTCTGGGCCACGGAGTAAACTATGATGATCCAAGCGGTAAACACTATGATCCAGAGGATAATACGTCGTGGCTGTGGCAGGTGATTGAACCGAATTCACGTGGCGCACACGAGATAAGAAAATTGTTTTGGGAAAAAATCTATGAAGATTCTTTGAAATAAGCGGTTCTTTCCAATTTACAAATGTTTATTTTTTTAATAGAATTTAGTGATTGGATTTATGTTTTATATTTAATATAATAACTTGATAAATTTTAGAAAATTTCTGAAAGAAATGATTACCATACATCAAAAATTGATTTGATAGTGATTTGGAATTATTTGAGGAAAGGAATAAAAGAAATAACATTTCTTTTTTATAGACGGTGGTTTAATGAGTAGGAGTCTCCAATATAGAGGAAAAATTGATTATGTTGCGTCTGTGCTGGGGGGATTTGCCTCCAAACTTGAGTGATCAATACCAATTTGAAGCGTTATTGCATCGTCTGCACACAAGTATAGAAGCAATAATGAGCATCTTAGCAATGTTGGTTAAAGACCTCGGGTTCAACGTTGGAGACGACTACTTTAACATAAAGAAGTTAGAGTCTGCGGGAATCATTAAAATAGAAATGGCGGACTTTCTCAGAAAGCTTAACGGTTTAAGAAACGCAATAGTTCATAAGTATAATAAATTTGATGGGTCCATTGTGCGAGAGGAGTTAGATGAGGTTTTGAGTGGAGTGTTCGATTTTTTGGAGGTGATTGAAAACGTCTTACAGGAAATCGTTGGAGGAGATTAGGAGCGACCTGAAGGCTCTAAGTGATTTCTGGGTTGTGGTTTACGGAAGCTGGGCTAGAGCAGAAGCCACACCCCGATCCGATATTGACGTAGCAGTGATCACAAGAACTGAGGACATGGAGAATAACTTGAACACCCTGAGAAATCTCCTTGGAAAACCCCCATCCGGTTACGATGTTAGGATCTTCGAAAGCTGTCCCCTCCACATTAAGGCGGAAGTGATGTCAAATTACGTTGTGGTCTTCGGGTACCGTTGTCCGAAACTTACCCATTTAGGACACCGCCTAAATGGTGTTCGGTT
>NZ_JBRAKS010000142.1:0-9599 GCF_052745115.1 Candidatus Jordarchaeum sp. | reverse complement strand
TCTGGTCAGCCCCCTCTCGGACTGAAGCGAAAAGCTTTTTCATAGCAAATATTAATATATGGGGAAAGTGATCAAAATGTCTGAACTTACCTCTTTAAAAACCTCAGAGATGCCCTTTACTAAAAGTGGCTCCAATATTATTGTCTCAGCACCGGGAAGAGCGGACTTCCTAAACACCCACCAAGACTACAAAGGGCTACCCGTGGTTCCTACGGCATTAAATCTCAGAACCTATATCTCCGCTGAATTTAGAAATGATGACGTTTTTGAGATAAGATCACTAGATTTTCAAAGGATTGGAGAACCGTTTCAAGACCAGTTCTCGATAGGTAAAATAGAGTATCTCAAAAAGGGATGGTTTGGGAACTATTTTCGAGCCATTGTAAAAATTTTAGAAGACAGGGGTCTTTCAAAAAAGCTCAAAGGGATGCGGATTCACGTTAAGAGCCAAGTTCCTGTAGCATCAGGACTTGCAAGCAGCGCAGCTCTAGAAGTAGCATTCGCCACGCTATTGGATAAGGCGTGCAAAATAAACTACAACCAGAGAGAGATAGCTGAACTAGCCTACGAGGCAGAGAACGTGGAGCTAAGTATACCTTGCGGCCGCCTCGACCAGTACGGCTCAACGTTCGGAGGAATACTAAAGCTAGATTGTAAACCTCCCTATAAAATCGAGAAACTTCCCATTAAAAATCTAATTTTCGTGATTCATGATTCAGGAGTTAAACACTCCACAGCTGAAATCCACCCCCTGAGGCAGAAGGAAATCAGTGACGGGCTCAAAACTCTTATGGAAAGCGATAAGGTTCCCAGTAAATTGAAAAATAAGCTGGGATATAATTACGATGAGCCAGACTGGGAAAACATCAGGGAGGAGGAAATTGGTGAATATTTAAATCTGCTTTACGATGATGTAGCAGATAGATTCCGTTTCACTCTAAGGATGCAGAGGTCAACCGAAATAGCAATTGATATTTTAAAAAATAAAAAGCTGAAAATCAAAGAGAAAGAACCATACCTAAATCAATTGTGGAATAAACTTGAAAACAAGTCCTTAGAGTTGGAGGTTCTGGGCGAAATAATGAATTACCAACATGAACTTCTAAAAGAACTCTACAAAGTGAGCATAATAAAACTGGAAAAAATCCGCGACGCTACATTAGAGGCCGGAGCCTATGGTACAAAAATTTCAGGAGCCGGAATGGGAGGCAGTCTAATCTCACTAGTGGACCCCCAAAAAGCCAAAGCTATTCTCGAAGCAGGAATAGGCGCAGGGGCGAAACAGGGCTGGATATCAGGAATAGGTGAGGAAGCAAAAATACATTAACCAAGTGAAGATTATTAAAGGGTTAACCATATAATAATAAGTTGGAGTGGTCAGATTTGAGAGGTGGTTTACTACGTTAATGTTCACTCCTGGACCTACAGAGGTTCATCCCCAAGTTCTACAAGCCATGGTCCGTCCACTACAAAACCCAGACTTGGATCCCGATTTTTACACATTTTATGATGACCTATGTGAAAAGGTTAAAAAAATTCTGAGAACCCGCAACGATATTATACTGACCTCCGGAGAGGCAATAATCGGTCTTGAAGCTGCCATTATAAACACGATTAGCCCCGGTGAAAAAATGCTCGCAATTTCTTCGGGCATATACGGAGACGGATTCGCAAATTTTGCTCGAATGTATGGAGGAGAGCCTATTACCGTCAAATTTCCATATGATGAGATAATTAAACCGGAAGAAGTGGAAAAAGTTCTCGAAAAGGAAAAGGACATTGAGGTAGCCACTCTGGTACACTGTGAGACTCCTAGTGGAACCCTAAACCCCCTTAAAGAGATCGGCGAAATTTGTAGAGACCATGGAGTAATTCTCATAGTGGACGCAGTAAGTAGTGTCGCCGGTGTTCCGGTGGAAACAGACAAGTGGAATGTGGATATAAATATCGTGGGCTCTCAGAAATGTATAAGTGCTCCACCAGGCGTTGGTATAATCTCTGTGAGCAAAAATGCCTGGGAAAAAATAGAAAAAAGAGACAAAAAAAATTCCATAAAGGGTCTCTATCTTAATCTATTATCTTGGAAAAGAGACTGGTTCGAAAATAGGATATTCCCCTACACGCATACCGCCTCCCTACTTTATGCATTAGATGAGGCATGTAGTCTTATTCTGGAAGAAAAATTAGAAAATGTATTCGCGCGTCACGAAAAAGTGGCAAAGGCTACAAGACTTGCGGTTCAAGCTATGAATCTGGAATTATATCCCAAAGAGGAAAAATACTGTTCAAACACAGTTACCGCAATCAAATTACCTCCTAGAGTAGAAGACGAAAAACTAAGAAACCATATGCTTCAAAAATACGGTGTAATGATTGCTGGAAACTGGGGAGAACTCAAAGGTAAAGTAATACGCCTAGGTCACATGGGATACAACGCCTATCCGGACAAAACAATACACGCAATATTCGCTCTAAGTGAAAGTCTAAAGGATCTCGGCTTCAAAAACAGTACAGAAAACGCAGTAACAATTTTAAAAAAACAATTATAACGACTTAATTATTTAAAAATAAAATAGCATAAAATTTTAAAAAAATGATTCAAAACAATTTTTGAAAATTTGAAAAAAATAAAAAAAGTTTGGATTTAAAATATTTTTATGTGTTTCTTTTTACTCAAAGTATGCTTTGACTTCCTCTTGTGAGAGATACCAGATTATGATGATACTGAATACTATGTATATAATGCCGAAAATTATACCAACAATTGTAATTAGCAGTAGGATACCACCAATAAGTCCTAGAATCGCGATGATGATTGCCAGTATTCTAGCCCAATTTTTAAGGGAAAGCATTCCAATGCCACCAATGAGATAAATGATACCCCAGATAGTGTATATGATGGGAAGTATCAAAACGAGCCCTGACTCCCAGGGTAGAGTAAATCCGGCTGCTGCTAGTACAATGACTCCAAATATAGTAACCAATATGCCCCAAAGTATCATCAGTATCGCCAAAATTGTTACTCCAGCAGGTCTGCTCATGTACATTACCTCTTATGTTTTTTTCAAAGTTTAGGCTTGAACCCAACTTTATATCATTCTGATGCTGGTTTTTACTATAAAAAGATTATCTACAAGTCTGTTATGGTTCACGTCTATAGTCGAAATCCATTTTTTAAAGTTTCAAAAAGGATAAGGATAACTATAATATTTAAATTTAAATAAATTAAAAATAGTTATAAAGATAGAAAAAAGTAAAGACGGTTCTAAGCACTAAATTTTCAGATAGTTACTAGGTTTATTCATTTTCATAAAAATAAAAAAGAAAATAGAATAATTAATGTACTCAACTATTTTTGAAGAATCATCTGCTGGCCGCAACAAACCAGTGTTCCTCTTCCCGCTTTCAATACTTGTACTCTGTTTCCGCAGATGGTACAATAATAAATTTCACCAACTTGAGTCAATGTAATTCACCTAACAATATTGAATACTTAACAATAATAGTTATCAATAAATGCCTTATATATATTTCACCAGCTTAACATGTATAAACTCTTATTATAAGATAATTTTATAATCATAAATACTACGTATATAATTACAAAAATTTGTTTTAATTCTGGAGGTGAAAGAATTGGCGAGCGAGGAATTAAAAGAATGGTTAAATAAAGCAATAGCCCGAGAACTACAAGTATCTATTCAATACATGTGGCAACACGTAAGAGCAGTTGGAACAAAGAGCGTAGCAATAGTTGATGAATTAAAAAAGATAGCCATCCAAGAAATGAAACACGCCGAAGCCATCGCGGAGAGGCTCGACTACCTTGGCGGTGAACCAACAACCAAACCCGCCCCAATCACGGTAGGTAAAAAACTAAAAGAAATGATAGAACTAGACAAAAAAGCCGAAGAAGAAGCAATCGAAATGTACCGAAACATCATAGAAATGGCCACAAAAGAAAAGGACTACACTACGAGAAAATTATTTATGAGCATACTTTCGGACGAAGAGGATCATGATAACTCTTTTGGCACTTGGTTGGAAGACTTTTAAAAATGATAGAAAAAGTTGCCTAGACTGTATTTTATATCTTGCGAATTATGAATCTGCTGCGTTTTAAAACTCCTTCTTCCCTCTTTTTTTAAAATATTTCTAAAAAATGTTTCTATTCAACTTTTCAGCTTTATTTCCCTATTGATTTTGCTAGTTTGGATATTTCTAAAAGAGAGTCTCTGGAAATGCTGTTAACTAATTCGATTATTTTGCGTATTCTTTCATCCTTCAATTTGTAAAGGCTTCTTTGTCCTTCTTTGCGGTACTCGAGAACTCCAGAGTTTGTTAAAATCTGAAGGTGCTGGGAAATTGTGGACTGTGACTTATCCATAGCGGGAACAATATCACACTGACACATCTCATTCTCGCCTAAAAACTGAAGAATTTTCAATCTTGTTTCATCTGCTAATGCCCTTAACAATTCAACATTTTTTTTCGTAATCAGATTCTTAGCTTCCAATAAATTACCTCCTAATCGGGGAAAGAGCCACCATTAATCCAACCAAGGTACTATCTGTTGGGATGCGTACATTAATGCATATTTTGTTAATCTTTGTAATGGTGTGAGTTTCTTATTCTCTATTCTGTTCCCAATAATATTTAATATTTACAAATGTTATAAAATTATCGAAATATAATAATATTTGCATAAATTTTGAGCTTTTAGTGCTGAATGTCCATTAAATGGAGAAGTCACAAATCTGAAAAAAAGGGAGCGACCCGCAGAATAACTTAAACCTCCTTTGAATTTGCAAGAATAAAAATAAAAGAAACAATTCCATTTCTAAGCGTGTGGTGATAAAATCTTGTCAAAGATTGTTTCTATCATAATTGCTCCTCCAATTTCAGAGCGCGTAGTGAAGGCATTCAACATAATAAATGAAATGATTAGAACTGATGCTAATATCTTCATATATTTGATAGGTGACGGAGTATACTGTGGAATAAAAGGCATGAATCTATCAACTATTGATTCTGGCCGCATCCAAGTTTTTGCGAGTAAGGAAGATCTAGAAGCACGCGGTATCCAGGAGGATCTCCTATCTAAAGATGTAAAATGCCAATATGACTTGATTGAAAAGATGATAGTTGATATTATGGAAAGCGCAGACAGAATTCTATGCTTCTAGGTGATTAAATGAGCAAGACACTAACATTAATTATATATCATGGTCCTTATGCCTCTCAACGAGTGGACATTGGTCTTTCAATTGCTGAAAAAGCTCTAAAAAAAGGCTACAACGTTAACATATTTCTTTATATGGAAGCGGTTCACTCCGCCAAGAAAGGGCAGAGCCCAAAATATTTTCCCAATATTGGTGAAAAACTTGGTGAACTGGCCCAGAACGGGGCAAAAATAAAATCTTGCTCACGGTGTGCAGGAGCCAGAGGTTATGTTGAGGGGGAGGAAGAAAATGGGGTTTATCCCACCAGTCAACATGTTGATGGGGTCCACATAGCTAATCTACGTGACTTGGGATACTGGCTCAAAAACAGTTATAAAGTATTAGCCCTTTAGGAAGGTGATTAAAATTAACACGGTATTACTAATCATCACAAAAGCGCCCTACGGGTTTGAAGACTGTTTCAGTGGACTATACGTAGCCATTGCATGCCTTAACAGCGGGTTAAAATGCATTATCCTATTCATAGGCGACGGAGTATACGCCACAATTTCAAATCAAAACCCAGAAAAAATATCGATGCCCAGTGTGGCAGATCTAATCTATACCTTGCTTTCCGAATCGGAGTTGTATGTTCATAAAAAATCTCTGCAGGAGAGGAAAATACCTGAAACAAGAATAATAAAAGGCATCAAACCTATTGAAGAAGATGAATTGGTAAAAATAATCCTAAAACAGGGTGAAGCCATAATCACTTTTTAAAAATCCTTTTCATAGTTTTATCCCCGTCTTTTGCTACTTCGTTTTAAAATCTATTTACTGGAGTGTTTTTTAATTATGAAATTATTGATATATTGTTATACGTCGATATATTTAAAAGGTGGCAACACTAACTACTATACGAGAAAAACCGTGTTAACGGGCGTCAAACCACAAATACAAGTTTAGAACGCAAATAAAAAACGGCTACTAAAACTATGTACCGAAACAAAAGAAAAAAATTAGGAGGAACGATTCCATGTCAAAAGTTAAAGTAGATATTTTTATCCCTATGGGCTCATGCGCCTGCCAATTCTCAGCATTCATGGACCGAGTATTTAATGTACTGACAAAATACCGAAATCAAGTCGAATTTGATGTAAAACCTTCTTTCTCAGAGGAAGCTAGGAAATTCAAAATCGGCAGCAAAGGACTAGTGGTAAACGGCAATGAAACATTCCCTGAATTTTTCAAACCAGAAAGCCTAGAAAAAGCAATAGAAAATGCTCTAAAAGCATAAAATACACCTTCCTTTTTTACAAAAATTTTCAAAAAATCGTCGATGGCAACATTTGCAAAATACTTCCTAATAAGAAAAGATAATGACCTAAAAGCTCCGAAACTTGATGAGGGAAGTAGTAAATCACTTGAAATAATCGAGGGTTATTCTTGGAAAACGAGGTTTTCTACTGCACAATATGCGGTAAAATTCTTCACCCAATTTCTGAAGAGCTAAAATGTATATATTGTAAGGAGATTTCAATAGCAGATTACACCTGCGATGACCATCATTTTGTCTGTGAGAACTGTAGACTAGCTCTTCCCGATGAATTAATTTTAAAAACTTGTGAAAGAAGTGAAACAAAAAATCCATACGAACTAGCTAACCTAATAATGAGGCATCCCGCGATTCCAATGCATTCTCCCATCCACCATTACCTTGTGCCAGCCGTACTATTAACAGCATTAAAAAACGTGGGCTGTGAATTGCCACGTAGGGCGATTAACATTGCCATTAAGAGAGGGAAAAAAATACCTTATGGTACCTGCGGATCCTGGGGGGTATGCGGCGCAGGGGCCGGTGTTGGGATTGCTATGAGTGTTCTAACAAGAGCGACTTACAAATCAGATACCGAAAGGGCGCGGTCTTTGGATGCTAGTGGTGAATCACTGATTTCCATCTCAAAGTTGGGAGGACCCCGATGCTGCAAAGCCAGCGTTTACGCTTCTATAAAAAGCGCTATAAGCTTTTTAGAAAAAAATTTTAAAATCAAATTACCCTCAAATTTTGAAGAATGCCCTTTCTCTTCCTACAATGAGGAGTGTAAAAAGGATAAATGCGAGTATTATAAAGGAGGCCACTAAAATTAGAGAATTAAGACTTTTCACCCAGAATCAAGTTGAACCAGATCTTGGGTGGGCTTTAGATGAAACCATCATGCTCCACGTTAAGAGTGGGGACGCGCCCAGCTCGGTGCACTTTTGGAGAAGTCCTCCCTCTATAGTTTTGGGAAACCTTCGCTTGAAGCAAGACCAGATGAATTTCCTGAATGGAAAAAACATTAAGATTATTAGAAGGGTTACTGATGGACCAACATTCTACACGGATGAAGGTTCATTACTATTTGGCTTTATTCTTGACACGAATGATCCCTTTTTCCCCAAGGAGTTAAATGACCTATACCGACTTATCTATTCTCCAATAATTGAAACAATCGAAAACTGTGGACTCAACTGCACCTTTGATAAAATGTCTTACCTATTCGTAGGCGACGTAGTGATTTCCCAGGTTTCACAGTTTTGGTACTATGACGTACTAGTTTTTCAGGGTGTTATTTACCTAGATTCTGATGTTGAGTTTGTCAACTCTGCGGGGATTCTTTCAAAAAAGATCTCTAGTCTAACACGGCTTTCCTCGAAAAAAAAGTCGATTAACGAGTTTATAGAAGAGGCTTTACAAAGAATAAGAGAAAAATTTGAGGCTACCCTTGTTGAAGGAAGTTTAACAGATTTAGAGAAAAAAACTCTTGACCGAGTTTTAAAAACTAAATACCAGTCTCCAAAATGGAATCTAGAGTTTTCTCCACCCCTGGCTTATGGTAAGCTCCTAATAGAGATTTTGACCGCTTCTCCCCCCACTAAAACGTGTTTACAAATAGAAAAAAACATGAAAGAGGCAATAAGAAAGTCTGAAGAAGAAGAAAAAATTGAACTAAGAGTATGGAGAAGAGGAAAAGGTCTGCCTCCCGGTGCTTCTATTACAGACGGGTTAATAGAAGCCGCTAAAAGGTCCCAGATTCCCGCAGTAATAATAAACGGCGAGTTAAAATATGGAAGGACGGTTCTATCGCCTGAAGAATTTTTAAGTAGTATACGTGAGGAGATTGTAAGGATAAAATAAAGGTAAGATGGACTTTGAAAGAATTATGGCGTTTTATTGATTACAGTTCAGATGACCCCTATATGAATTTAGCAATAGAAGAAACCATGGCTAGAAGCATACTAGAATTCAACTCACCAAACGCTCTCAGAGTGTGGCAACACCCCCTCATCGTAAGTATAGGATGCAATCAGCGACCGGAGCAAGAAGTGAACATTGATTACTGTAAAAAGAAAGGAATAAAAATAGTGAGAAGACTCTCAGCGGGCGGGGCAGTGTACCAAGATTCGGGAAACTTAAACTACTCACTCTACATAGACACTAACAAGTTCAAATCCTTCAAAGACCCTATAGAATCCCACTCCTACCTCTGTAGGGGTTTAATTATCGCCCTAAAGTCACTGGGTCTGGAGGCAGAATTTAAACCAGTAAATGATATTGTGATAGGCAAGAGAAAAATTTCCGGAAACGCACAACACCAACTCTACAATGTTCTCATCCATCATGGAACTCTTATCATGGATCTCAACTTTGATAATTTGGAAAAGGCTTTAATAGTTCCAATTGAAAAACTCAGGGACAAAGGTGCAACATCAGTTAGACATAGAGTAACAACAATAAAAAGAGAATTGGGAAGAAGAATTCCCGTAAATGTTGTGAAAAACGCGGTTCGTAAGGGTTACGAAGAAGCACTCGGCATCAAGTTCCAAGACTCGAAACTTACACAAAAGGAAATCAAAATTGCCAAAGAGCTCCAAAAAAAGTATAGCTCACAGGAATGGATTTTTGGAAGCAGTGTTGAGTTTGAACACAATACCGTATACAAGGCGCCTGGAGGGCTAATACGTGTGTCTTTAACCATATCTAATAACAATATTAAGGAAATAAACATAAGCGGAGACTTTTTCATAAATCCTCCGGAAGCATTAAAACAACTGGAGAAAATGTTAAAGGATGCACCATACAGCTATCAAAACATAACACAAATAGTTAACAAATTTTATAATCAAAATATAATTATCCCCGGGGTAAAACCCACAGATCTCATAGCAGCGATAATGCAAGCAAAAATGGTTTTACCATCGTAAAAATTGTTATCCTCTCTTTTTAATATTATTTTTAACACCTCCACATTCAAGCGTTAACACCCAATGAAGCAGTTGATAAACTAATTTTAAGATTAATATCGCACTTAGATAATTCTTTCACTAATCGATAACACACAAGATTACATAACCTTGGCGAGAAAGCCCCCGACTTCAGTCGTGGGGATGAATCGC
>NZ_JBRAKS010000141.1:0-9638 GCF_052745115.1 Candidatus Jordarchaeum sp. | reverse complement strand
TTTTTTATAGAACTTACGCAGTTGGGTGGATATTTGTAATGAGTTGATGTTGAAAATATCTTATTTCTCCTTATTTTTCTATCTCATCTTTCTTTTTGCCATTTTTTGAAAAAATTGGAAATAAAAATTCTGTAGTTTACAGATTCAAGATGTTAAAGGAGATTTTGAAACCGCCAAAAGCGCAATTAACCTAAAAACAACCATCAACTGCATAACTCCTATTTATTAAATATTAACTCTGTAGGTTATCTGAAAGGAATTTTTGAACGATTCCTCTTTTAAGTTGTTCATGGCAAAATTGGTTCTGATAGTTTCTAAGGCAACCATAGCAACTTGTTTCAGGGCCGCAAGTGCAATTCTCAACACGAGATAAAGTGCTTTTAAGAATTTCGTAAAGGTTCTGTTCATACATTATACGTTTAACGTGACCAGCGCCGCCGGGTACATTGTCAAATAGAATAAGTATATTTCCTTCCTCAGATGGATAAAGGCATCCATCCAAATCTTGTCGTTTTATTCCCAGAGCTTGGCTTGTTCCCTCAAGGATAGCGTAAAGCAGTGAAAACCAGAAACTATAGTTAAACGCGTCAATTTTGGGTTCTTTAAATAAGATAGATAGCACATCTGTTTTAAAGGTGTGCCCAAGATGCAAAGAACCTCTCGGGGGAGACGAACAATCAACACCAAGAGGTGTTCTATGCTTTTCTCGCGGCCTCTCGTAAAAGGCAGCTCCACATCTAGAGCATATCCAGAATCCAGATCCTTTTCTTCCCTTGCAAATAACCGCTAACTCTCCATCAGAAGAGTACCTGCATTTTATTTTGAATTTACCAATAGAAAATTCTTTTTCCTCTGGTTCTTTATATTCAAAGAAGTAGGGTCTGCTGGTGAATTCACGTTTAGGACGCGATTCTCCCGGTTTTCGAGGTTCAGAATCTTTACTGGTAACAAAGCCAAAGATTGGTGTAACAAAGCTATGTACTTCTCTTCTGGGGATATCTCCGTGAACATTACATGAAATTTGTGGAGGTGCATTCTCATTAATTCCCTTCTGAATGTAAAATCGTCTGCATATGGGGCAAACAGCATACCAATAGTTTGGCCACATTCTATTTCTAACAACTCTTAAACCCGCACTCTCCCAGATATATCCGTTCGCAACCACTTGGCTACCCGGAGCAAATTCCGAAATTGCTATACGAAGATCTCTTTCCAATTGAATATTTTTAGATGCTTCAATATGATGCAAGGTTGCGAGTTCTACTACGTCCACTGGAAAACCATATTTAGGTATAATCGTGTGAGTTGCCATAAAATCTATAAGCGATTTTTTCTTTATCGTTTCAACTCGTTTGCTTGCCCAATCCATGTCTGCATTTAATTTATTTCTCTTTTGTTGATTCCCTGTATTAATCCACTCCTGCTTTTTCGATTCGTAAAACTCTTTTAATAGGTTAAACTCATCCATTATTTTTTCATCGGCATTGGTAAAAGCTCCATCTTTTCCTACTAGGTCATCGATCCAAGACCAATCTTCAATATTGTAAACATTGTGCATATGTGGAGGAATGACCCTTTTCAGCGATTTTAAGATGGATTCTGGCCTCGTTTGAATGTACTCTCTCATTTTTTCTGTACCAGATATACCTGCACTGCCAAGTTTGAAGAAAGATTCCACGTTCCCATAGTAATCTGGAAATTGTCTGAAAAAGTTTGCTAAAACAATTGAATGTAGGTGGCGACGTATGATTTTTTCGTTACAAATTTCAACAATGGGTGGTTTTATTCGTCCTTCTACCATTTTTTCGGGTTCTTTGAAGTATGTGAGATCATGTGACCTGAGTTGAGCGAAAGTGAGTGTGAAACCAACCATATTAAGTCTACGTCCGGCCCTACCTGCTCGCTGGACATAGTTTGACGGTTCAGGAGGTACATTTCGTAAAAATATTACTTCTAATTCCCCTAGATCCACACCTAGCTCAAATGTAGTTGAGCAGCTTAAAACGTTTATATCTCCCTTTATGAACTTTTGCTGTACTTGTGATGCATAATCTGCTGTGAGCTGGGCTGTGTGTTCATGAGATGTCATTTTCATAGGAGAAAGATTAGTGTAGAGATGCCTGTAGTGATTTTCTGACAGGTACTCTCGTTTTGCTGAGTCAATGGGTTCAAGTTTTCCATTACAGTTAAAAGTGGGACAAACATTTCGAACATTTACTGGGAGGATCGCACCGCATTTATTACAGATGAACCAAGGATTATTGATGTCTTCTTGTAATATTTGCCATTGTTTATAGTCAAGTTGATAAAGCACACCTTGCTTTGCATCGCTAAGCTGGAGTATCCCCTTTCCCACCCAATTGTTCCTAAGATCTTCCCAGATACTACTTAATATTCTTCTGCACTCATCATTATCATCCTCTTTTCCGGTAATTTCTCTATAAAGCTTTTTTAAATATTCTAATCTGGTGTTTAATCTCCCATGAGAGGGAATAAATGAGTAAATTCCTTTACTATTATCAGAGCACTCCCCTCTAAACCTATATTCTCTGTTTCGCGGAGCAAAAAAATCGTCTTTAGGGTCAGGGCCATCTTCTGGAAAAGTAATAGCCATATTGTAGCGTAGTGTATTTAAAATGATTTGATAGATAGCTCTTGCTTCCTGCTCCGTAACACCCAGAGGGGGCTCTTGCAATTCTTTAGGCGGTTTCCAATCTTTGGGAATTATAGGCATAAATGACAGTAATCCAACCCCTTCTAGCGAATTTCTCCTATCCCAAACACCACAGAAATCTTGAAGAATCCATCTCCATATTTCTTTTTTTCTTTCTTTTTGATCCATGCTGATTTCAAATATGTCTGTTTTCTCGGCTAGTTTTAAAACGTCCTCACATAGAGATCTAAGTCGATAATCTTGCATTTGACTATTTGAATGTAAAGCCTCAATAATAAGGCGACGGAATAAAATTCTTCTATAAGTAAATTCCAAATAGGACGCAAAGAAAGCAGCATCCTGTCTGCTGTCTGAAAAAATAAGGATATTATTTTTCCGGGTATTCTTTTTGTCAAGGTTCTGGTATAATGCCGTTGCTAGGACAGCGGTAGGAGCGTCTGTTTGGAAAATGAATTCCCGAACCATGTTAACAGCGCGCAAACCACACAAATAGCAAGTGTTTAGGAAATCTCCCTTAGTAGTAATTTCAATTAAAGTGCGCAGTGTTTTATAACTATTGCCACAACTACATTTGGGCTCTTCGTCCCAGATTGCTCCACATCTTGTGCACAATTTCCAAGCTTTGCCTTTGCCTACAATTTCTTCTGGCAACGCGACTTCTTGGTCCTCGTCGTCTTCTAACTTAATATCCTCTCCCCACAAAAAGAAATATCTATTCTTTTTCGTAGCTTCAATCTCAGAGAAGGGATGCTTTAATCTTCCGTCTTCAATGTTCCCTACTATATATTCTTGCCCACAACGACGACAAGTGGCAAGCTCAAAAACGGGGTAGCCATCCCCTGTTTGTTCCCGCCTTTCTAGAAAAATTTTTGCCTTAGGGTAAAATGATACATAAATTCCCTCCGGAGCTCTTACAAATAAATGATAGCGTGCCGGGAGAAGAGGTAATGAATCCTCGTCAGGCCTTGCCCATACAGCAATATTAACTAGACTAATTATATGCTTACGTTCCTCTTCTGAGGGAGTGTCGGTTTTTACAAGTAGTTTAATACACTTTTCAAAATTTATTGCGTCTTCCCCTAAAAGCTTTTCTAACATTGCAAGTTTCTCGTCAATTGGAAGTATTTGATAAATAAATCTCTTTACGTCGCCCTTACATTGAATTTTTGCCTCATTCAAAATATTCTCAGGACAACCGAATTTCCTAAATAAACTATAGCAACTTTCCAATGCAGAATTTTCAACCTCTTTTTGTAATATACCCTCAAGCATCGAGTACAATTCGATTGGAAAACTGAGAGTGATGCCTTTAACCAGCGTCTCGGTTTTTTCGCCTTTAATTATGTCTTGTCGATTAATATCATTAAAATCCCATTCAAATTTCTCTCCAAACAGATTTGAAGCAAATTCTGCTACCTTTGGGAAATCTTCTTCCTCTTTAACAAGAGTAGCGCTAGTTGCAATACATTGTAAATCGCCCTCCATATTCTTACATACGCGATCCTTCAAACGACGGATAAGCATTGCCATCTCGATACCGGTAGCACCACTGTAAACATGCGCCTCGTCTAAGATTAAAAATTTCCAATACTTAGCATATTCCCCATCAAAGAAGGGTGAATCATTCGGCCTCAAGAGTAGGTATTCAAGCATTGCATAATTTGTTATAAGAATGTGGGGAGGGTTCTTTCGCATCTCCTCTCTCGATAGAAGCTCACCTTTAACAGGCTTTTCCCCAGGATTAGCGAGTCTAAACTTCTCCAGTCCTTGACTTTTTTTTTCTGGAGTATCGCCAATGTATCTACCAAAAGTTATTTGAATATTATGCAGTTTGTTCTCAAAAGCCCTCATGATTTCTCTTAACTTACGAAGTTGATCGTTGGCCAATGCGTTCATAGGGTATATAAGAAGAGCACGCACCCCTGGTGTAAGCTTTCCTTCTTGGTGCTCCTTTAATAGATGATTAAATATCGGTAATAAAAAACATTCAGTTTTCCCACTACTTGTACCCGAGGCAATGACCACATTTCGGCCACTCAATATTTTTCTTATCGCCATTTCTTGATGAACGTAAAGGGGGCTACTCAAATAAGGTAAAGCTTCATAAATAAATTGATTAAAAGTATTGCTGAGAATGCCTTCCTCAATCAAATCCTTTAATAGACATCCTTTCTTGAAAGGAGGCGTCGCCTCCAGTATCGGTCCGTTAGTAAACCAAAATCCTCTAATTTCTTTGTGAAAAGATTCCCGAAGAGTTGGATCCCTTAAACGGAATGTGCTAGTCAGATACCGAGTATAGCTATCCTGTATAGCCTTAGTCATTTTTAAAGGATCAATTGGCATCGTTATCACCTTCTTCATTAACAAAAAACTCTTTAAAAAAGTTTAAAGCGTCAGATATTGCTATTGAGATATCCTTCTCGCTTTTATCCTGAAGCATAAGCCTCACCCGCCACTCCACATTCATTGCAAGCGATCTCTGAAGGCGGGTAAATTTTATAAATTTCATTTCCTTCGCCTCCCTTATCGTATCTTCTCCTAACAATTCTAGATCACTTTCTCGAGTTAAACGTCCTAACGAGCCGTACTTTTCCATAAAATAATCCCATTTCTGTTTCAAATAACACATATTTTCCGGCTTAGAAATGGTTTGGAAAAATAGTTGCCGTCTATATTCAGGATTTTGAAAATCTTTTTCGAAATCTCCTCTAATATCTAGTAAAACTTGTGCTTGAAGAAGTAATTCAAGAAGCTCATCATCTAAATTTTCTTTGATATACGAAGGTTTCTCAAAAATATATAGGATATTTTCCTTTTTCTCAAAGAGATTCAAGTAAAATAGTAGAGCATCTCTTGTTCGGGGGATCATAGGAATAGTAATATGTCCATAAAACCATAAATATAATATTGAAGGTAACGAAATGATTTTTTCTAAACTTTTAAAGAACTCATCGAATTCCTTTTCGGTCCACGAATCTGAAATAACAGGGTAGCGTGTACGTAAAATGTCATCACTTAGAACTTCTTTTTCTTCTTCAATATATGGTTTTAAAAAATCTGGAATTGCTATCTTCTTCTCTTTATACCAATTTAGTATTTTTGGAATACGCAAAATATTGCTACAGCATTCAAATAATTGGTTCAAAAAAAGTAGCTCTTCTTCCGAAAAATCTTGTCTAGTTTTTTTATCAGTATAATAATCAGGGTTCATCATGTCAGCGGGGAAAGAGATTACTTTTACTTTTCCAATTAATACTTTTGGTTCCTTCGTCCAAATCATTACTTCAAGTGTTGTTTCTTTTTTATTATGAAATATCGTGTCATAAAACTCATTAAGTTCAAGAGCATAGTCAACACCCTTTTGTAAAAACTTCGCTTCCTGTAATATCTCTCCATGCGATTCAAGAACCGCGAACAAATCGTATTTATTGTAAAAATCATTCGTTCGAATATGCAGACTAAATGGTTGCCCCCGAACCAAATCTTTCCTCTCAATAATTAGGAGTCTATCTGCCCAAACTTTCTCTTTGGAAGTCCTCCACTTTAACCGGGGAATATTCACCATTATTTTTATTTTGTTATAAGGATCATTTCTCCTGAGAACTGAAAAAGAAACAATGTCAAGCTCGGGAGGAACTTCAATACAAAAATAATCATCTATAATGCCAATACTCAAATTATCCCTACTTGACAGTTGCCAGTCTTCTACAGAGTCTAGCTTTACCTTAACTAAGCTAGTATTATGACCTTGAAATGGGTCGGGAATTATCAGATTTTTAGGGTAACTAAGCTCAATGAAAGGTATCCACCGGAAAAATAGTGTTCCTAACGAAACTCCAGAATCCAGCTGGCAAACATCTATTTGGAACTCTCCATAATCACAAGGCAAAGCATCAGAAAGACTCAAAAAAAGAGGTTGGGAACCTGACCAATTTTCAGCGACAACTTTGTAACCAGCAAATTCATTTTGAATCCAAACACACCACGGCCCTCCCGGCTCACTCGCTTTTATAACAAGTGTTCTACCTATTAGAAGAGGCGACTGCTCTTTAAAAAGATCATCAACCAACTGTTCCCCCTCAAGATAAAAAGTTTCCCCAGAGTTAAGACTTTCTTTTTCACCATCTCGTTTCCTCACAATCAATCTATCATTTTCCCTCATATTGATAAGGAAGGGTTGATATCTTTCCCATAGCCATTTCTCCTCGATCACGACAGGTTCAGTTACAAGTTCAAACTCCTCATCAAGAAGTATCCAAACATCCCTTTTAGGAATAGGATTAATATCACCTTTCCCATCAAAAAGGTAATAAAATCTGCCACAATTTCCCCCGACAGCACTAAAAATGTAGAATTCATCACTAATATGATTATATATGTACTTTCTATCCTGAAGCTCCTCAGGAAAAATTATCCGAAGATGTTTCAAGGGTTTTTCTATAGGTATCCTTTCTTCGGATGTTACCACAACACCATCTACGCATCTGACCTCAACCGCATAATCCTTCCTTTCCCCGTTTAGTTCTACTTGATAATCAATTTTCCCCGGAAGATTACTTACATCGAAACTAAACTGTTGTATCGGTAAACGCTGCTGCGGTAAAACTAGAAAAATTAACGCCGTATCAAGATCCAGCTCCACAAAAGGAGACACTAATCTTATGATATTTTCTTTTTCCCCCTTTTCTCCCGTTCCCTCATCACTTTCCTCCTGTGGAATAGAAGCAATTAAACTTCTATCCAATCTTTTCGGCCTAGCACCCAAATTTATCTCCTTTTTCTTATCATATTCAATTTTAGGCACCGGAGGGGGGCTTATTCTTTTCCTTTTACCTTCTATCAGGTATTTCTTTTTAACGGGCTTTCTTATACTCCTAGTTGATATTACATCAGTAATATCGGTCTCAATGGAAGGTTTCATTTCCCCCCATTCTGTCTCATCTTCCATTATCCTATGCTCCGGATGCTCTTCTACTTGCTGCCTTTCTAAGTAAGAAGCTCCTTGCTGTTTTTCAGTAGGCGAGGCAATTGGAGTACCAGAAGGCAGAGACTGAAAGGATTCCTCTGATGTATTTTGGTCGTGAGAAACCTCAGAAGGTGTTTTTACCTTTCCCACTAGAGAAAAATAATAATATAGTTTTCTGAATATTTTATTAAGGACTGAGATAAATCTTTTAAGCAAGTTGGAAACCATTTTTTACCCCCTTTCCTTTTTCACAATTCACTTTACCTGTCCCCAGTTAATTCGATTGTTAATTAATCCAATTTATTCGTACAGTTTTATTAAGCTTTATCAGATTAACTTTGAGTTAAATGGAATTTTCAAAATCCCATTAATTAATAATCAAACATACACAAAAATAATATTTTTGGTATTAAAACCCATTTTTCGCACATTTGTGAATTCTATAGTAGAGTACGGTGTTCTCTCAATTGTTTGAAGTTCTTTCTTGGGAATCATACTAATTATATTTGAGAAGCCCGCACAATTTCCACCTTTCACTCCGGAAAGGGTTCAACCATAAGAATAACCTCGCAAAATCTGCGAAAAATGGGTTTAAAGCGAAGTATCTCCCATCCCCCTACTCTTTAGAAATTCGTCACGTCTTTCATCCTCGCCAGGTTCTTTGTATTTCTCATGCCAAATTTCCCGTCACACTCTATGTCCAGCTTTTCCTTGACAAATGCAAAACCTAAAACAAACATCTTGCCTTCAACAGAGTACTGGACGACAAAAGCTTCATCCTCCTTATAACCTAGACTCTAAACCCCCAAAGACCAGACGTTCTATGTCTGTGAACCCAGATTTCCAGATAATTCTTGGATAAAACATTGGAGATTTATGACGCTTGCACGGAGGCTTGTACTCATATCTTATTTTGAGAATCTTACAATCCTTCTTACTTTTACCTTTTAGAAATTCGTTTACTTCTTTCCATTTTTCAAGCGTTTTTTCCTCTTTCCCATCACTCGAAATTACAAGATAGAAATCTTTCATAGGATTAAAAAGAAATATAGTGTGATAAATTTCATCTTTTTGTTTGTATATAGTGTATCCTTAGTTTAAGGAACCTTTTTGTTCAAGAGGCGGTTCCAAAGTTTCATTATTTCTAATTTTTCATTTTCAGCCAAAAGATTTGCATCTTCTACAATTGTGAAATAAGTCAGATTTCCCTTATCCAAACCATTTTTGAAAAACCTTGTGTATTACAAGATAGGAAATATTGAGAATATTTATTAGGGTATTTATTTTTATGATTTAAAGTGAGGTACCGAGTTTAGGGGGTGTAAATTATTGGATGTCGGTTTTTTGAAGGAGAATCTTGCTGAGCTTGTTTCTACTGGTGATTTGATACGCAAGTATTCTAAGGGGAATGCTGTTTTTAATGCTTATCATTGGACGGTGTTGAAGTTGGTTTTTCTTAAACTGTATTTGCAAGAGGTCTACACTCCGATAATAAAAAAGTATTATGATAACATGTTTTACATTGATCCCTTTGCAGGGTCGGGTCTAAATAAGTTTAGTCATATGGAGGATGTTTTTGTTCCTGGTTCTCCTCTGGTGGCCTGGGGATTTGCAAAAAAGTCATTCGATAAGCTATTTCTGGTAGAGAAGGACGAAAAAAACTGTGAGGCACTGGAGGAAAGAATGGGATTAGTCGCTCACCCTGAAAATTTTGAGGTGATCCCGGGTGATGCTAACGAGAAGTGTGAACTCATAATACGCGAGATAGAAGATACCCCACAATCCCACTTCTTCGCTTTCATCGACCCAATTACTTTTGAGGCGAAATGGGAAACGGTGCGCAGAATGCTCGCTAGTGGCGTGCGAGGAGATTTCATAATTTTGCTTCAAACCAGAAGAATAGCTCAGAACGTGGGTCATTGATTTCTATCTTTGGTTGGTCTAAGGCGGTGTGAAACGGTTTTAAGCGTGTTTAGGCTGCCCTGTTTTCCTTCCCCG
>NZ_JBRAKS010000140.1:0-9720 GCF_052745115.1 Candidatus Jordarchaeum sp. | reverse complement strand
ATCAAATTTCATTATCAATCACAATTCATTATTAACCATTTGAATTAATAATTTTAAAATTAAACCTTTTCTCGAGGTTTATTCTCAACTTTTAAAGGCGTAGAATATACAGTTTGAATTTTCAAGTGTTAATCCCCTTCTTATTTTAGGAGTAATATTTAATACAATGATGCTTCAATTTCAAATGAATAAGATTCGGCTGGTTAGAAGGAGGCGTATTTTTGCACGAATTAGACTCGGAGTTTGAGAAAAATATTCTGAAGGAAATATCTGTTAAAGAAATTATGAAGAATCTTAAATGGCTGGCAGAAGAGGTGCCTCAACGCTTAGCAGGAAGCCCGGAGGACCGTAAGACGGCGGAATGGATCAAGAACACCCTTGAGAGTTATGGGGTTCACGTTGACATGTATGAGTTTGACGCTCTCCTCAGTTTTCCCATCTATGCAGAGTTAAAGGTTATATCCCCCGGCCCAGTCCAGTCCATAGAAGCTATTGCTTACGCCCATAGTGCTTCCACGTTACCCGAGGGAATAAGCGGAGAACTGGTCTACGTGGGAGCAGGTGGGGAAAAAGACTATGAAAATGTGGATGCAGAGGGTAAAATAACCTTGGCCGAAATCTCGTATGATCCGCCCCGACCTTACAAAATTAAGATAGCTCAAGATCATGGGGTCAAAGCCCAGATTCAAATGAACTGGGGCTCTCCTGAACACGAGGTTCTTCCAATGGGAACCATGAAGCCAGTGTGGGGTAACCCAACTCCTGACACGATAGATTTAATGCCTACTATTCCCGGGATAGCCATAACGCGTAAAAGTGGAGAAATACTAAAAGAGCTTCTAAACAGGGGCAAGGTAAGAGTGTGGATGCGGGTGGAGGCAACTAGGGAGTGGATAAAAATCCCCATGCCTATTGCAACCGTTGAGGGTACTGAGGAGCCAGAAAAGTTTGTCATGATGGGTGGACACTTTGATGCATGGGGTGGAGGAGTAACAGATAATGGAACAGGTATTGTCTGTATAATGGAGATGGCCCGAATATTTCAGAAACACAGAGACAAACTGAAAAGATCCATAAAATTTGGATTTTGGGCGGCACACGAAACAGGCATCATGGAGGGCTCCACTTGGTATACGGATAATTTCTGGTCAGACTTGAACAAGAACTGCATAGCCTATCTGAACTGTGATTCCACCGGAATGGTTGGAAGCAAACTCTACTTCCCGCTCTACCATGAGGAGACTGAAAGATTTCTCATGAAAGTTATTGAAGACATTTTGGGAAAGGATGAAGTTAAACAGGTAATGGATACCAGAGAGTTTGCTAGAAGCATAGGTTTCGATGTGGGTCTGCGTCCCAGTAAAGTGGCGGATAATGGGTCCTTCTTTGGACTTGGAGTTCCTGTGGTTGATGCTCGAACAATTTTTGATGTGGACACCTTAATGAAGGAGCAAATGGCGGTACTGGGATGGTGGTATCAAAGCGACGAAGACACTATAGACAAAGTGGATCCTAAAATGTTGGAAAAAGCTATGAAAGCGGATTCTATCTTTCTACTAAGATTAATGAATGCACCAATTATTCCCTATGAGTTCTTCTCACCTGCTGCCGTCCTTAAAAGCAGACTTGAAAAACTGAACGAAGAAGCCAAAGGGAGAATAGACCTAAAACCCTTAATCCAAACAGCTGAGCAGCTTGAAAAAAGAGCCAAGGAACTAAACGAAAACTTGGAAAAGATATCGGAAAAGTATCATAGCGGGAGTGTAAAAGAGGGAAAAGAACTGCTAAAAGAAATCAACCAAACAATCATGAAGCTCAGTCGAATACTAATACCCTTAAACTACACCTACATAGGTAGATATGAGAGAGACCCATACGGAGCAACATACGTAAACAGACCCATACCCGTACTGTTACCAATTATAAGATACGCCGAAATGGATCCCGACTCAGAGGAGTACAAGCTACTAACCACTAAACTTGTCCAAGAAAAGAACAAGGTATCAGATGCACTAGATGAAGCCCTCTGGCACACGAATTACATACTTCGAGAAATAAAGAGATACCTCTAATATCCATTACCTCTCCCTTATTTTTTCAACTCCCTTTTAAGATTTTACAGAAGTTAATGTTTTATTTTCTACTTAACACAATTCTTATATAAAACAAGAATCAAGAAGAACATTAAATTAAATCTATTAGTTTTAATAAGGAGTGGATAATTAATATGACAGAGAGAACCCAAAAACTTATGCTTAGCACTCCGATAAAAGCTCTCCAAGTTTCGAACATTAAGGTAGCGGAGGATGCTAGAGCGCGCAGACCAGGTATGATTTGGGTCTTGGATCTAGAGAGAGCTAGATTATTAACGGAATCTTATAGGCAAACAGAGGGGGAGCCTATGATTCTGAGGAGGGCAAAGGGACTAAAGCACATTTTAGAAAACATGACCCTATACATTCGACCGGACGAATTGATAGTGGGAAATTTCGCATCCACTCCTGATTCGGTCGTTCACTACCCAGAGTTTGCCTGGAAGTGGGTGGAAAGAGAAACCGAGCCCGGTAATGTTTATAGTGAAATGCTAACCGATGAAGAAAGAAGAGAACTCAAGGAAATAGACGTATACTGGAACAAGCTTGCGGTGCACCATCTGTTTAAGAGAATGATCCCCAAAGGTGTGGCTGACGAAATAGTTTATGTTTTCAACTGGGAATGCGCCACCCCAAACTATCAAAAAATATTCCAAATAGGATTAAAGGGAATCATTCAAGAAGCCGAAAAGAGAAAAGAAAGGCTTGTCAAAGAATTGGTAGAGGGAGGGATTAACGGCGAGGATTACGTGGAGAAAACCCGATTTTTGGATAGTGTAATCATCGTCTTAGAGGCGGCAATAAACTGGGCGAAAAGGTACGCAAAGTTAGCGCATGAGATGGCGGAACGTGAAAATAACCAAGCGAGAAGGCGGGAACTTGAGACTATAGCAAAAAATTGTGAATGGGTGCCTGAGAATCCTCCACGCACACTGCTAGAGGCACTACAGTGTTACTGGTTAATCCATCTCATCGTCAACTTCATCGAACTACCCATGGTGGGGGATGGCATAAGGTTCGATGTATGTTTCAATCCTTACTATGAGAAGGATTTAAAAGAGGGTAGAATAACCCGGGAACAGGCTCAAGAACTCGTAGAATGCATATTTGTGAAATCCCAAGAAACTGGTTTCCTTCACCCACCTGTATGGTCTGGTGCCGGAGGAGGTGCGATAGGATTCCAAACCATTACCATCGGAGGAACCGATTCTGAGGGAAACGATGTTACTAACGAGATTAGTTACATAGTTTTAGACGCTATGAAAAGCGTGAGAACAGTGACTCCTCCATTAGCTTTGAGATGGCATGATAAAATTCCAAAGAAGTTAATAGACAAGGCCATAGAGGTGCTGGCAACTGGAATGCCTCAACCCGCATTCTTCAACGATAAGGTCAACATACCTCGACTGGTTAGCCTCGGTATTCCTCTCAGTGATGCTAGGAACTATTCCATAAATAATTGTATGGTTCCCACTATCCCGGGAAAAAATCTCAATCACCGTTCGGCGTGGGCCAACGCAGTTCCGCTTCCCAAGCTCCTTTACGAAGTATTGATATCGAAAGGGGAAGAAGTTAAATCAGTCGAGGAGCTGATTGACGCCTTCATAGAAAATTATGGAATCAGAATTCGGAAACTGGTTTTTCTTTCAAATATTGCAGATAGCCTTTATCGACAATACGTGCCCAGACCATTTTTATCGGCAATGCTTGATGAATCAATCGAGAGGGCGCAGGACATTCGAGAATGGAATTACAATCCAGATTACCGAGATGTAGTTATACTGGGACTAAACAACGTAGCCGACTCCATAGCCGCCATTAAGAAACTGGTGTTCGACGAGAAAAAAATATCCATGAAAGAACTGCTCACCGCCCTTAAGAATAACTGGGAGGGCTACGAGGAGATTCGAAGAATGTGTCTGGAAGCACCAAAATTTGGCAACGATGACGATTACGTGGACTTAATATCAAGAGAGGTGGCAAAAAGAGTCACCCAAGAAACCATGAAATGCAAAACAAACCTTGGAACTCCAGTCATTCCGGATGGAACTGTGGCTTCAGCCTTCTGGCTCTGGGGAAAAATCTGCGAAGCCACACCAGACGGGAGAAAAGCGGGTGAAACCCTACACGACGGAAGTGTTTCACCAGTAGGTGGCAGAGACTATAAGGGACCAACCGCGGTTCTAAAATCAGTTTCAAAAGTGGACCCCTTAAACAGCTGGAACCATCTACTCAACCAAAACTTCATGCCCCAGTACCTAGAAGGATACAACGCAGAGGTTTTCGCCCAATACCTGAGAACATGGGCAGATCTGGGAATCCATCACATCCAATTCAGTGTGGTGGGAAGAGAAACCTTGGAAGAAGCCCAAAAACAACCCGAGAAACACTCCAATCTAATGGTAAGAGTGTGCGGATACTCAGCTTACTTCGTAGACCTAAGCAAAGATTTACAGGATTCAATTATTGCACGGACTCCTCACTGTTTCTAACACTAAACTTTAAGCAAAGTGAGACAGTATGCATAATTGGAGAGGCGACCTTACGGGCAGAGAGGGTGTAGTATTCAATATTCAAAAATATAGCATTCATGACGGTCCGGGAATCAGAACCACAGTATTTCTAAAAGGTTGTCCCCTAAAATGCGAATGGTGTGCCAATCCCGAATCTATAAACCCTTATCCCGAGATATTTTTCAGAGAGGAAAAATGCAATCAGTGCGGGAAGTGTTTAGAGGCTTGTTCACTAAAGGCTATTATATTGAATGAAAATGGTGTCCAAATAGATAGGACCAAGTGTAATTTGTGCATGAAGTGCGAAGAGGTTTGCCCCACCGGAGCAATAAGCCAAATAGGGAAAAAAATGACCTTAGAAGAAATCGTGGAAGAGGTTATGCAAGATGAACTGTTTTACAGAAATTCTGGTGGAGGCGTTACGATATCCGGTGGAGAACCACTTTACCAAGCGAGATTCACTCTAAACCTGCTGAGGGAATGTAAAGATAGAAGACTCCACACTGCTCTGGATACTACGGGGCATGTTAAATGGGAAATATTAGACGAGATTTCCAATTATACAGATCTAGTGCTTTTCGACATCAAACACCTAGACTCAGAAATACACCAGAAGGACACAGGCGTTGGTAATGAACTAATTCTTAAAAACCTAGACAAAATTCTAAAAAAAAGAGTAACAGTGTGGGCAAGAATCCCAGTCATCCCCAACTTCAACAATTCCCAGAAATACATAGAGACCTTAGCAAAATTTCTATCAAAAAAACCATTCACAAAAGTTTCAATTCTAAACTATCACGAATGGGGAAAACACAAATACAAGTTCCTAGGCAGAAAATACCCGTTAATCGAAGCCCATCCATTAAGCGATGAGGAACTGCAAGCAATACAAAATATAATAGAGTCTTACGGTCTGGAGGTTACCATTAATTATTAAAAAAGACCGTAAAATTCCAAAATTTTTTTACTATAGATAAATTTTAATACTATCATAATGTAATATAAGCAATCTATTCTTTTTGGAGAGAGAGAAGAATGTTTAAAGATTGGAAAAGCGATGAAATGAGATTTGCTCTCTTTACTAAAGGAACCGCAACCAGAATTTTAGGTATGAGTATAGCATCCATAAGCCTCAGAATGCAGGGCAAAATACCAAACGGAATCTCAATATGGTACTTTTCGGAACCCAGCATATCCCTAGGCTACTTCCAAGACATTGACACCGACATAGACTTGGAACTGGCGAAGAAGCACAACATAGAAATCTGTAGAAGACTAGAGGGCATGGGAGGAGGCGTTATTTTCCTCGATCCAGAGGGTTTCATGGGAATCGGAATACTCGCCGATAAAACCATTTTTCCAACCATGGAGGAAGCGTTTCATAAATCTGGAGCCGCCCTAACAGAAATGTACAAGATTCTAGGAGTAAAGGATGCGAAGTATTATCCTCCGGATGATGTTCGTGCTGAGGGTTCAGGTAGAAAAATGGGGGCGGTTGGAGTTACAGAAGTTGGTGGATTATATCTAGTTAATTCGTCCAACTTTCCCGGATATATTAAAAGCGATTTATTACCCCAGATTGCTAGAATACCGGAGGAGAAGTGGAAGGATAAAAAGATAAAATCGTTTGGGGAGTATCAGGGTGGTGTGGAGGCGGAGATCGGTCATCGTCCGGATCCCTTCGAGTTTGCTAGTGCCGCGTACAAGGCTTTTGGAAAGGTTTTTGGAGTAAAATTTAGAATCCAAGATTTAACCGAAGAAGAGTGGGAAATGTGCGAAGATTTTGCAGTAAGAGCTCAATCCGATGAACATATGTTCGCAGTTTCCAGCAAGAAGAGATTCGGAAAAATTCCACCCGACCACAAATACGGTATCGGTAGATACAAGTCAGGCAAACTGGTAGAGAGCCGAGTACTACTCGACAGTAAAGGAATAATCAAGGACATGTTTTTTGCGGGAGATTTTTACGCTAAGCCGGTGCCTATTATGAGGGAGATGGAGGAATCTCTTAAGGGCGTCTCGGCGAAAGATGATAAAACTATGCTGGAAAAGATAAAAGTTGCCTACCAGAAACCCAATTGGGAAACGTCTGAAATTAGTCCTGAGGACTTCTTGAAAGCTTTAGTTGCCGGTTGCAAAGCTGCCTTAGAATCAGGTTAATTAACAATAAAAAAAGGTAGAGTGTAGGTCTTAGAATCTTTCGTCCTCCATGCTCCAAGGTGGATACCACTGGTAGTACTCTTTGGGTTTCGCTTTCCTAAGCCCGTCATAGGTTGCTTTTGCGAGTATAATTACACCCTGTCTTGTTCTGTAGAGGTCAACTAGCTTCTTTTCCTCAAGTGATGCTAGAGCCTCATCAAGCTGCTCCTCATCAAGCCCCGTATCCTCCATCAACTCTTCTCTCCTCATGTGAAGACCAGGATTAACAAAGTAGTCCGCAGCAAGAGCCTCAAGAATAGCGTCTTCCATACCCTCCAGATCTGTTGGAACCTTCTTTGGAGCAAATTCGGGCGAGGGTTTGTAATAGGGTATTGGGAATCTTAATTCTTTGTGTATCCGTCTTCTGGGAGCCTTCAACTCGTCCGCCATAATTCTTCTAGCTTGAGCGGTTAATAGCCTCCGGAGAACCTCATTTGTGCCCGCGCCCACCTCCAATATCTTAGCATCTAATAGAATTTGTTCCACCGGGTAAAACCTGGTGAAGGCATCTCCTCCGATGATTTGCAGAGCGTCCAGTGTTGCATCTCTGCAGGCTTCCGTGGCGTAAATTTTGGCAGCATTAGCCTCAACCACCGGGTTTAATCCCTGATCCATCATCCACGCGGCATAGTACGTTAACAGCCTAGCGGTCTTCATTCTTAGAATAATGTCTGCCAGTTTGTACTGGTTGGCTTCGAAATCTATGGTGCGCTGATTGAATTGCACTCTTCTAGTTGCGAAATATAGTGCGTATCTTAGAGCCTCCCTCATGCCGGCGATTATCTGGGTTGCTACTGTTAGCCTCTCGAAGTTTAAACCCGCGGTCATAACTCCCCAGCCGTTTCCTTCTCCCAGCAACATGTTAGATGCTGGAACTCGAGCATTGTCAAAATCCAAGAATCCGTTACGAATGCCCCTGAACACCGCCAACTCGTTTATTCTCTCAATCGTGAAACCGGGTGTTCCCTTCTCCACTATGAAAGCGGATAGATGTTTATATGCTGCTCTGTCTCCAGGTTCATCACTAGTTTTCGCATACAACATGTAAATGTCTGCCAATCCCGCGTTGGAAATAAATCTCTTTTTTCCATTCAATACGTAATAGTCACCATCACGGGTTGCCGTGGTTCTAATACCGGCGGCATCGGTGCCCACAAAAGGTTCGGTGAGCGTTATGGCCCCTAGCAATTCGCCTCTAGCAATTTTGGGTAGCCACCTCTCTTTCTGTTCCTCTGTACCGAACATACATATTTGCTCCACCCCACCAAACGAGGTGGCGCTATACACCCCGCCCACGGTAGCTGCTCGAGTGAGACCCTCAGCAATAATCTGGCAACCGGTTATTCCAATCTCCTTTCCCATTCCACCATACTCTTCTGGTACAAGGGCTCCAAACCATCCCTTATCCGCAACCATTTTAACCAAGTCTCGGGGATGCTCTTGTTTAATCGCAGCCTCATAAGCTCTGGGAGTAATCTCATCCACAAATTCAACAACCTCGTCCGTAAGTTGTCTCTGCCTTTCATTAAACCAAGGATACTTCTCCAACAATAATCACCTCTAACAGTTGAGATAAATATAAACTTTAAAAACAAAAATCTTATTAACTATTTACCTTTTTCCCCAAATTTAGGCAAAATTAAACAGAAAAGAATGAAAAATGGGCTATATTAAATTGGATATAACAGGTTTCTATTCGGATTTTTTCTTTTTTGCTTCAAGAATCGCAATACCCATCTCCATTACCCTATTATAGGGCTCCTCACGGTCTTCCCTCAATTTTAAAGTTATTGCTTCCTCGGGACAAGTAGTGGCACATAGTCCGCACCCCAGACATTTGTCTCTGTTTACCGTTGTGATGTCTTCCATGGTTATTGCTCCTACCGGGCAGCGGTCAACGCAGGTTCCGCAGTTGATACATTTCTCCTGATCTATTACGGATTCGAACAGAGCGTTCAGATATTTTTGTTTGTCGTGCCCCCTTTTCGTTATTCCCTTCATGGACGCGCAGCAGCAGGGACAGCAGTTGCAGATATTTGATAGATGCTTGGAGTTAACTCCGGCGTGAACCAATCCCGCCCGATCCGCTTCCTCAATTATCTTTATTGCCTCCTCCGCCGATATTTCTCTCCCTATACCATTTTCAATGTAGTACTCCGCAGCAGTTCCGAAACTGAGACAGGTTTCCATAGGGTAACCGCAACCCTCACCAGTCAGTTTAGCTTCTTTACGGCAAATACATTCCGTGACCGAGATTTTCCTAGCTTCTTTAATGCTCTCCTTGAGCTTATGGTAAGGATAGAGAACGGTTTCTGCTTGAATAGTTTCCTCAACTGGAAGCACCTTAAATCCCGGAATATTGCTTGCTCCCAATTCATCAAGGTAAGCTATATCATAATATTCTTTGAAGAGTTTCGCAAGCTCCTTATCCATCTTTTTAACCGAGTACTCATACAACCCTATCATGAAAGGTGCTGTATTATAAAAAGTCTTATCCTCACGCCTAGCTCGAAAAATAAGTCCCTTTTTCGACATGGATTCCAGTTTCTCTGCTAACTCTTTTTCATCTAGGCTGGTCCGTTTCGCGATTTGGGAAGCCTCTTCTGGAAACGGACTTAAAAGCACCGCTATTTTCGCTTCCTCCTCGGTAAAAAGTCTTCTTAATATCTTGATTTCGACCCCTGAAGAGGTTTTAGGAAACCCCAAAGGTAATTGATCCAAAAATTCACGCAGTTTCAGAAATGGATCCTCAGACATCACCATTAACTCCCTAGCAGTATTACGAACTAAAACACTAATTTTAAAATAAGAAACCTATAACCACAATAAAATTCTTTCGGTAATATCATATAGACGTTTTGGAGAAGGCGCCTTAAGTATGTGGGTTGTTGGGATAGTTCGAAAAGAATAATTGT
>NZ_JBRAKS010000139.1:0-9837 GCF_052745115.1 Candidatus Jordarchaeum sp. | reverse complement strand
ATCATAGAAGAGAACAAAAAACTATACAACAGGAGCTTTGTCTGAACATATGGAAATATCTACTAGTATAGATATTTTTAAATATTTTTTCGTTTCGTTTTACTGTTTAATAGACTGAAAGATATCTGTGGATATGCCAATTTCTTTATAATAATATAGGAAGATAAGAACAATGTCAGCCATAGGGTTTTCAAGCACATTATTCCTAAATCTGACCCTGGAGGAAATTATTGAAAAATCAGCAGAGTATGGTTATAATTCAATAGAAATTTGGGCAGACCTACCCCAAAAATGGTCAGGTAATTTCGATGAAAAAGAACAGTATAAAATAGCGGAGATAATCGAATCACATGGTTTTCAGAGCTCAATACATGCCCCGATCTGGGATATAAACATCGCTTCACACATCACCAACTTCCGAAATGAATCTGTAAATCAGATAAAGTGGACTATGGATCTAGCTCAAAATCTGGGCTCCAAGCTAATTACTCTCCACCCTGGACACATACCCCCCTATCCCTTTATCCCCTCTTTACGTGAAAAAGGTAAAAAGAATTTTCTGGATTCACTTCAGAAGTTGATTGAATACTCGGTGGAGACGGGAGTCCTGATAGGTTTAGAAAACATTCCCATAAGCTTGAGTTTCTGCTACACCTTAGAAGATCTTGTCGAATACATTGGTAGATTTGATAACCTAAATGTTACTCTGGACATAGCTCATGCTTACATAGTTTTAAAATTCTTTGAATTCCTAGATTCCAAAAGAGTATCAATTTCTCCTGAATCCCGAATAGCGGATACCATAAAAAAACTAGATAAACGTCTCATCAATATTCACCTACACGATAATGATGGCTCATACGATGCACACAAAATTCCGGGAGAAGGTAAAATATACTTCAATCCCATAATGAAAGTCCTCAAAGAAATAAACTATAATGGGTTAATCGCATTGGAGATATGGGGCTCCAAAGATCCTAGCAACGCGGCCCTACAAGCCAAAAAAGCAATAGAAAAACTGCTAAAACGTTAAACCACACCATCAGCTATAAAGCCTTAATGAAACTTCTATTATTATCTTTACTATCTTTACCCAAAACTTAATATAATTCAACAATAAACCATATTTCTATAATCTATATCCAAATATTTTGGGAGGTAAAATCTTTATGGCAGAATTATCCGCTTGGAAAGAAAAGTGTATAATAACTTGTGCACTTACTGGAGGTGCAACCTTCCCCCAGCAATCGCCATACATACCTGTAACACCCGATCAAATATCTGACGAAGCTAAGGCGGCCCGTGACGCGGGCGCAGCAATAGTCCACGTACACGTAAGAAATCCAAAAACGGGATTACCCACCCCCGACCTAGGAATCTGGAGAGAAAACCTTGAAAAAATCAAGCAAAAGGCTGACGACCTTATAATTTGTTGCACAACTGGTGGCGGCAAAGACATGACGGCAGATGAAAGAATAGCCCCTGCTGCGGAATTCGCTCCAGAAATGTGCTCCTGCAACACGGAAACTATGAACTTTTCAATGTTCCCACTAGCTGAGAGATTCAAAGACGATGAATTACTTTATGCAATTCTCATGTCCACAAAAGACTATGTTTTCAAAAACACATTCGCTGACGTAGAGAGATTTATGACCGTCATGTATGAGAACGATGTCAAACCAGAGTTCGAATGTTATGGCCCTAATGGACTCTGGAACCTAATGGCCATGATAAGATTCGGATGGGTTAAGCTTCCCGCTCACATGCAGTTCGTATTAGGTGTGTTAGGAGGAACGGGAAACACCGTCTATGAACTTACCCACATTTATACCGAGGCTCAAAGAATATTGGGCAATCAGAATTTCACATGGAGTGTAATAGGCGTCGGATACCCAAGACAATTCCACTTAGGCGCTGTAGCTGCAGTCATGGGTGGGCACGTGCGTGTTGGTCTTGAGGATAACCTGTTCATTCGATACAGAGAATTAGCAAAGGGTAACGGTCCCATAGTTGAAAAAATGGTAAGAATCATAGAGGATCTGGGTCGAGAAATCGCTACCCCCGATGAAGCTAGGAAAATGTTGGGACTTAAGGGAATCGACAAGGTCAACTTCTAAACTTACTCCCCCTTCCTTTCTTTATTAAATTGCCTTAAAGTGTGAAAAAAAGTTATTTTTAATCATCCTAAGTTACATGATTTTCACTTTATATTCGGTAAATACTTTGAATTTTTCTGGGTTACTATTACTTGAATATGTCCTTGGTCTTCTTCTCCATTTCTTTAATGTCGCCTTTCTTTAATTTTTTAGGATTATAATATTTTGCTCTGGATGATTCAGGCAGCCAGTTATCGGGTACACTTATGGATTTGGTTTCTCCACTCGGACCCGGTGCGGGTGCAGGTTCTGTTGAGTATGCTGGTGCTGCAGCTTGAGGTGGACCATAGTCTCCCATATAGGCAGGTCCACTCGGGGCTTGATAACCTGTGCTTGAACCTGGACCATATTCTTGAACTGGTGATGGGCGGGGAACTCTTATCTGGGCTTCTGGTCTGATTTTTCCTAAAACTCGGGATACCTCCTGTCTCAGCTGCATTGAGGGTGGGGGTGTATACCCTCCCGGACCATAGGGGGTTTGCGTTGCTACAACAGCTTGATCATGAAGTTTATTCATTTCCTTTGCAAAAACCGAAGGCTTTACGAATTTTTCCTCCACTATTCCCCCTCTGATGGGTCTATATCCTCCTGCTCCTTCATCTCGTGATGGTCCTCCGATTCCTAGATCTTCTTTTGTGACAAAACTTGCGTGTTCTATGGTTCTTCTTGTAGGTTGTCTGGTTGGAGTGCTTGGCATGTAACCAGTTTCTGCTTCAGATACGCTTGGACGGGTAGCATGAGTTTCCACCGCTGGTGTATATTCTTCTATTGTTGGTGGAGTATATCTCTCCAGTACTGAGGCTTTACTTAATGGTGTAGGTCTTGGCGTGACTCGGGGTCTGGTTTCTCCCCCTTCTCCTGCGAAGGAGGACCACGATTCAATTCCGTCTATTCTACTCTCGAGGTCTGTTATTTTTTGGTTTACAAAAGCCATTTCTTGCCTGACAGTTTCAGTATATTGGTCAAAGACTTCTGCAATCTTTTCAATCCCTTGCTCCAACCTCTTTAAGGCCTCTTCAACACGCTTATCTTTACCCATAAAGGGCACTTCCTCTAAAACTCCATTAATATTTAAATAATTTATACTTTTACAACTATAAATATTTATCAGTCAAAACTAGGGTCATAAAATCAACATAAATGTACAAAAAAAGAAGGTTAAAGAAAGTGTTAATTGATGAGGAAAAGTGTGTGGGATGCGGTAACTGTTTACCATACTGTACAGTAAACGCGATTCACCTACTAGAGGGAACAGCCCAGATAGATCAGGATAGGTGTGTGGAGTGCTACACTTGCTATCGCATCTGGATTTGCCCGGAGGGAGCAATTAAGCCCGCGGTCCTTGAGTGGCCTAGGGAGATTAGAAACCCTTTCAGCGATGTGGTGGGAACTCATAAGGTTACCGGTATTCCAGGGAGGGGAACAGAAGAAATGAAAACCAATGACATTACTGAGAGATATGGTCTGGGCGAGGTGGGATTTTGTGTGGAACTGGGGAGACCCGGTGTGGGAACTAGCTTTAAGGAGGCTGAGAAAATTTCAACCATCTTAGCCTCAAAAGGAGTGGTATTTGAGAAGCAAAATCCTTATACGGAGCTGATAGATGACTACGGGAAATTGAGATTCAATATTGGCGAAGAGAGGGTTCTTTCTTGCTTAATTGAATTTAAAACCAAAATAGAAAATGTTCCAGAAATACTCAGATCACTAAGAAGCCTGGAAAGTGAGGTCGAGACCGTTTTTACGGTGGGAGTGATTTCCCGGTTTAATCCTGATGGATCTATTCCCGTACTTCCCCTAATTGAAATGGAGGGTTTCGAGGTGAGGCCTAATGCAAAAATCAATCTGGGCCTGGGAAAAAGACCTGGAGGCGATTTGTAATGACGCACACTCTGCACCGTATGGGTGATGAGGATTCCCTGAAAAAAGACTACGTTATAGTGGCTATCTTTGCTCATGGAATAAATAATGTTCAACCAGATTCACGGGCAAAGCTCCTAAAAGTAGCTGAGATACTAAAATCTCAAAAGCCAGTAAATATGATAAATGAAATTCTTTGGAACCTTACACCGGCTATTCAAGCGGTTTACGACGACAGACACGCATTTAAAACTGCTCTGAGGCTTCTTAAGAAAGAGAATTTGGGAATATCAATCACGGTCAGCGGACTAATATCCGAAGTGAAAGAAGTCGCAGAGGAAATTGGTCTCAAGTTGCACACGATTAATCTATCCCTAGGAGTATTCGGAAACAAAAAACTACTTCCTTCAGAAAAAATATTAGAAATAACCTCCATGTGCGGACACCACTGCGTATCGCCGAATCTAGTTAAAAATTTAATACAACAAGTAAATAAGAACAAGATAACCCCTGAAGAAGCGGCTGAGGAACTCTCTAGACCCTGCATTTGTGGCGTCTTTAACAAAAGCAGAGCCACCGAGCTAATAAAGAATATGTTCAGTTGAAAATAAGAAAAAAAAGGATTCTTTTAATAGTTTTCATTTCTTTTCTCTCATCCAAGACCTAGGCCATATGTTACCATGGGTGGTGAACCTGATTGTTTGCTCAGATTTCAAAGATTCTTCCTACGCAGTGTGGTTGGTCAAATGTATCCAGCTTGTAGTCAAGAGGCTTTCCCGTTATTATGCTTACCCCTGCAGTGTTCCCTATTAGTGCTACGCATTCCTGTCCCCCAACCATTCTGGTGACGCCTTCTTCAACCATTTTTCTGCAAACATCTTTGTGCGGGCAGTTCTCAAACATTTCATCTAAAATCACACTGTCTGACTCTCTTACCACGCGTTGAGGTACTCCAATCTTGGTGGCAGAGAGCAACTTCATGTGCTCCTTTAAGGCTTCGAATATGTCTTCCGTTTTCCCCTTTAGCTGTTCTAGCACACCCGAGTCTTCGATCATTTTTTTAATTACATTATAAGCTATGTTTTTTGAACCTGAACCTGAGGCTCCTTCAAACTTCTTCTCAGCCATAGCAATTCCGAAGATCAGGGAGTTGTAGCCTCTTGGGTACTTGCTTTTAGTTTCCATAATGTATTTGGTAACCTCTTCTAAGTCATTTATATTCGCCGGCGTGGGGTCGCTCGTTTTCTCAGAATGGAACTCTAAAGCGTATTTTGCAATCATTTTGGTAAAGGCTGGCCCAAATAGACTTTCAATTCTTCGAACAGCCTCAACAATAAACATTGTCATTGGTTCAAAATCAACAGAGTCCTCTTTAACGACTTCTTTATTCGACAATTTAATCCCTCACTTTTTTACTCGAAACTTTGGAGAGAGTGGTTCTTAGAATATATTCTGAAGAAACCACACATCTCTTTTTTTAAATCTTTAAATTAATATATTTGTTTATACATTCTGTATCTTAATTAATAAACCTTACTATCTTAATAATAAAAAAGAATATTTTTACTTTATCTTAAATACATTTCGTAATATTATTAATACCTTTTGTATACTTCTTTACCCAATTACATACCTAGGGATTTCGTTTAACGACCTAAACCCGTTGACACTCCGCGATCTATTTTTATAGGAATAGCTAAATCACCGAATAGGAGGTTTTCTAAATCTGGCATCTGTGGCGTCTTTAACAAAAGCAGAGCCTCCGATCTAATAAAAAATATGGCAGAAGGCAAAATAATAGGTAGGTGAAATTATCTCTCAAGACTTGTTAGTTTTTAGCTTATTGTTTTTTCGAGTGGCGGGATTACTTGCTTTTTTCTGGACATCATACCCTTTATGTACACTGAATTATCTTTCAGTTCCGCGTTGAAGGCTTTCTTGGTCACTGAGCTATCCATATCGCCAACTACTAGGAGCTCTGTCCCCTCCTCTATGATGTCGGTGAGCATCATAAAAATCATATCGTATCCTTCTTGCGTGGTCATCCTCTCCATTTCTTTAAGTATTTCCCTTTTTCTGCTTATAGCTTCATTTATGTCCACTATTTCCACTTGCCCCACGCCCACCTTTTTACCACCGAAAGTATAGTCTTTAAAGTCAGAGTGAATGATGTCCTTGGCACTTTTTCCCTCTAAACTAGCTTTAGCCTTCTTAACTTCAACTCCAAATTTCTGGGGATCCACACCCACAATTTTGGCCAGTTTATCGGCAACCTTTTTGTCGCGATTCGTAGATGTGGGAGACTTGAAAACCACAGTGTCAGAGAGGATAGCTGCCAACATTATACCCGCCATCTTTTTATCCAGCTTTACTCCCTTGTCAAAGTACTTCTCCGCAACCAGTGTTGACGTTGACCCTACGGGTTCAGTGTGGAAAAATATAGGATTTGCTAGTTTGAACTCGATGCGATGATGGTCCAAAACCTCTATTATTTCAGCTTTTTCAGCTCCGTCCACAATCTGTTGAAACTCATTATGATCCACTAAGATCAGCTTTTTTCCCTCAGCGTTTTTAAGCAACTCCGGGACATCAATACCAAAGTTTTTAAGAACATACTCTGTTTCCGGGTTGATCTCGCCTGCTCTCGCGGCTTTAGCCGCAGGATTTTCTCCCGTTATCCTCTTATAATTCGCATAAGCGATAGCAGCACAAATCGAATCAGTATCCGGAGACTTGTGACCGATAATATAAACCTCGGACATTTTAACATACCTCATAGATTCTTAACCACACTTTTTACATAACATGAATATAAAACATTCGTCTAAAATTTTTCAAATATGTTTTTTAATAAAAACTAATTTTAAATTTATAGAATTCCTATAATATTTTTATAATATTAAACCCTTTGAGTGGTTTAATAACGGTTTTATACTCATGAGTACAAGTTTTAAATATTTGTATATCGACTTTTAATATCGTAAATTCATTTAAACTACTTTAGAGGTTAGAGAAAATGTCCGGTTCTAGTAGCGGTAAGAGGATTGTTTTCACCCGTGATGCTACAGGTTTGGTCAGAGAAATTTCAATTAAAGACGCTGTTGTCATAACTTTCTCCTTCATCATTGCTGGTGGAATAATGTTTCTATCGGTTCAATCCCTAGCTCCCGGGTTTTTCCCAGGGGCAAACTTATCAATGTCTTACATTGGTGGTCTGCTTCTAATGCTACCTATTTCAATAGTTTACGCTGTACTTGCAAGGGCGATGCCCAGAAGTGGTGGGGATTACGTATACATTAGCAGAATTCTTGGCCCTGGATGGGGGTTTATTGCCTCTTGGGGCTCATGGATAGTGGCTATGTTTACTATAGGTGTTCTATGTTTCCAAGCGGTTTCATTCATAAGCCTTTTCACTACTTATTACGGTCTCTGGACATGGAATCTGGGTCTTCTAGGATGGTCAATTCAATTAACAGATCCTGCTTGGAGTGTAGTTTTCGGTATAATACTAATTATCTTCTTTGGATTAGTGTTGATGGTTAGTATGAGAGGCTCCCTCTGGATTATGCGTATTCTCTTTGTTTTACCTCTTCTAGCTGGTGTAGCAACAATCTGGGTTTTAGGAACCCACTCGCCTATTGATATGCTGTGGGCTTGGAACACTATTTTCGGCTGGGAAGGATCCAGCCTCTTCGGAATTCCCTTAGGAGCATATGGGGAGATATTCCAGCTAGCTTATCGGTGGTGGTGGTGGCTCTTCGCTTTTAACGCCTCATTTAACGGATTTGGAGACACTATGGGAGCGGTCATTGTGGCCATGTTCGCGTTTTCAGGCTCAATGGTTATTACCTATATTGGTGGAGAAGTAAGAGATACTAAGAGAACATTTTTCTACGTTATGGTTGTTGGTCTCTTTGCAATAGCTTTATTCTACTTAGGGATACTATATCCTCTTCAAGCTAACTATGGCCCATTCATTTCAGCCTACAATTACCTTACATACCTCAAGAGCGGTGATGGTAGCATATTATACTGGTGGTTGTGGGGAAGTCAGCTAAACCCGGCTAACTTTCAATACTGGATTCAGTACGGAGCTTGGAGCTATCTTGGAAGGCTTCCGACACCAATACCTGCTAGCGTCCCCTTCTTTGCAGCTCCTCTAGCTGGATTAAACTGGTTGGGACTCTTCATCATCGCTGGCGGCACATTATGGCTAGTTAACTATATTATGCCTGGTCTTCTAACAACTTCAAGGTACATTTTCGCTTGGAGCTTCGATAGATTAATGCCTACTAGGTTAAGCAAACTAAGCGAAAGAAGCAATACACCAATATATGCGATCGGTGTTTCAATGCTTATCGCTATGGTGGGAGTTACTCTGAGCTACTGGAGCGCACTTCAACAAGCACTAAATATAATATTTCTCTCAGTCATCGTCATAGCCCTAACAGTTATATCTGGACTAAGATTTTATGCTAGGAGGAGAGACCTTGCTGAAGTTACATACTATCCTAGGATTGGAAGAGTTCCAGTCCTCATAATCTCAGGCATCATAGCCATCATAGCAGTTATTCCACTACTATTAGCGGCACTTGCAACCTTTAACATTGGTTCACTACTAATAGGCTTAATTGTATACCTAGTTGGAGCATCCATCTATCTCATAATGAAAAGGCGAAACAAGAAAGCAGGTGTGGACATAGAAACAATATTCAAAGAAATACCTCCCGAATAAAATCCTAAAAAATGCTTTCTCTCTCCCTTTTTTCTTTAAATCCCAACAAAAATTTTCACATCTCTGTATGTAAAAATCAAAACTCTTTTTCACCATTCTTAATATAAAGTTTTGTAAACGAGCAAATAATTCTAATTGCGTCCCATTTCTATCTATTTCTTTTCTTTTATGTTTACTATGTACTCAAACAAGTTACAGCGAAGTTTTGTGGCCATAGGATTCACTCCAAAGACTACCGAGAGGTAAAATGTACAAGCAAACACTTTTATCCCAAGTTTTAATTGACCAATAAGAACTCTTAGAGAGTTTAACCAGCCTAAGAATACACAGATTAATATAATATACAAATCCTCTAATCTGGGAACTTCAATAATATTTTTCAGTACGCAAAGGTGGAAGTCGAGTCTGCAGAGTTGACAAAAAGTTGAAATACCTTTTAACAATTTTGGATCAACGTATGAGAAGTTGCTAATCCCGCCGCCCCAAAGACCCTTAGAGAAACGGTCAACGGTCTTAACATCAGAGTTAACATGAATGCTATCAATACATGCCAACAGCAACACTTTAGAATTGGCACCTACAATTTCTATTTTATTGTCAATAACACTTGTGGATATATTATCAGTATCTTGGTCAGCTTTTGAAGTTACCTTGTACCCTATCACCTCGAGCTTTTAGGCCATGTTACTAATTTTATTTGGAGGGGTCATAAATCATAATTTTAAGACTTGCAACATCAGGACAAGCTCTAGGGAAAATATTAAACTCAAAATAATTTGTTGCTACCATGCCGCCGCTTGGAGACTCAAATATTTAATCTAGTTTTAACAGGTGTTTCAAATTCAGGTATTTTAAAACTTGTTTTCCCAAAAAAGGAACCCTTATCCTGCGCCGATCGGACACGGTTCCCAGACTTTCCAGAGACAAACTATCCTCAGGGTCGGTAACAAAATTCCATTCACCATTAAGATTAATTCTCAAATCAAAACACCCCCTTAACCTATAAAATATAGAGCTCTTTCATAGTTTAAAAAACCGTTGTCCGAAACTTACCCATTTAGGACACCGCCTAAATGGTGTTCGGTT
>NZ_JBRAKS010000138.1:0-9842 GCF_052745115.1 Candidatus Jordarchaeum sp. | reverse complement strand
GATACAACCTTTGCAAAAACCGTTCTCCAGCTACGGAGATTGAAAGTTTTTTAACTATTCTGTAAAGAAGTTGTAAAATCTATTTTACCTTTTTTTCTGGTTTTATGCCAAGTACTCTTGCCAGATTTAAACCGAAGATTTTTGCTTTGTCTTCTTTTGTCAAATTTGGATAGCTATATCCTTCTTGCATATCTTTAGGAATCTGAAATTCTCTGAATCCGTTGACTGCTCCCAAAATTTGTACCTCAAATCCTGCACAATCTGAACCCCACACTATTCTGTCTGGACCCACGTAACGATAGGCTTCTCCTATTATCTCCGCGAATCTTCTCGGGCTTGCATTTGCCCACGGGACCAACAAGTTTAAACCGATGTACACTTTCGGATGCGTAGCTGCGACCAGATTTAAAACATGTGGGTAGGGCCATCCTGCGTGGAAGGCGATTATTGTTAATTCTGGGAAATCCGTTGCCACGTCATCTAGAAGCATGGGGTCACAATATTTGGATCTTCCGGGAGGCACCCAGCAAAATCCGGTGTGAATGGCGACGGGCACCTTTAACTCAACGCACTTCTCATAGAAGGGGTAGATTGCTTCATCATTTATATAAGTGTCTTCTGGCGGATAGAACTTTATCATCTTCGCGTTTCTCTCTTTTACTAGGTATTCTAACTCCCATAGGGCATGTTTCCCTCTCCTTTTTAGGGGGCCTACGTTTGGAGTGTTTATGAATCTGTCTGGGTATTGTTCACAGACTGCTGCTACTTCCCCATTCGTCGTCCAGCGGCAAGCGTATCCCGTAGTGTCCATCATTGATTCTGGTATTATACAAGCCATATCTACTCCATACTTATCCATACATTTGAGTAGCTCTTCTGGTTTTTCTAATATCTTAAGATGTTCGGAGCTTGGTTGATTTGGATAACTTAGTGGTCGAACTACACCTGCAATTCCCTGCCACCACATTTTAACTCCTGGAAAGTAGGATATAAACTCTCTATGGCCCACCAAATGGCATTCGACATCAATTTTAAAGAAATCATCTTTCACAAAATCCCGCATTACTGAAGATATATCCCTTGCCAAATTTCATCACCATCCAAAAAATCTTACCTCACTATGTTTATTTAAATACCATATAATAATTTTTGAAGAAATAGCTCAAACATATATAACAAAAATTAACAAGTTCTACTTTTATTAAAAAGAGGGAAAGTTAAGATGTTTGTTTGCTATTTTCCGTCTGCAATAATTCGAAATCTTGGAATCTGTCCTAGTTAAATTCTATTGAAAATTCGCAGTAATCCTCGCCCTCGGAAAGGCATTTTAATTCCTGGCATCCTAAAGCCTTTTCATGGAAGTAAGTCTCCATCATTCCTACGAGGAATCCCTTCATAAAACTACAAGGGTACTTTCCACCATAGGCCATCGACTCAAAACAATATTGAAGCTTAAAAATAATATTGCTCCCGTTTCTTTCAATATTTATGACTTTGAACCAACCTTGTGACTCGTAGATTGAACCGAAAAGTTTTCTAACTTCATCATTGGTCATTCCATATTTGAAAAACTTTTTTTCAAGGCTCTGTTGTCCTCCTTCAAGCATTCCTGACAATTTATCTATAATATAAAAGCCGTGATTTCTTCCTACATTAAAAAGAATCTTGTCAGCCATCTCATCGCCTATTTTTTCACTCAAAACCGATCTAAAGGTTTCAAAGAGATGTAAGGGAATGATAATACCACACTCTTCTATGAGTGGCAGTCTGATTTTATATGGCTCTTTGTCATAGTACATTAGCTCTCTTGCATCCACTAGATTACGAGCAATCTTCATAAGATCCACACGGACTATATGTTGTTCTCCCGAAGCTCTAAAATCAATTCGAGTTAAACGCCAAATCTTACCTGCTCCATCATTAAAGCACTCCACTTTTCCCAGTTCCTTCAACCTCTGTAAATGGTCTCTAATAGTTCTCCAAGATCTTCCCGTCCTTCGGGAGATCTCATAAATACTCATAGGCTTCTCTCTTAAGCACAAAAGAATATCATTGTCAATTTTGGCGAAGGCCAACTTATTTCTTACCTCCCAAATCCACAATTACTTATTCTTTTTTAATTATTTATTTCTTTACCAGTGTTTGAATATTTCTCCGCTACGAGTACTTGTTAATTTTTATTATACTTTTAAGCAATGATTCTTCAAAAATTATCATATTGAATTTATATATGTGTTTTGACTTAGTTAAACAAAATTTTTGGAAATGAATATGGTTTGTATTCTGTAATAGGTAAAATTAAATTACCTAATTAGTAATAAAAGAACCTTTTAAATGATGATTTCGGAGGTGTGGAATTGGCTTTTGAAAAACTTTTTGAGCCGATTAAAATTGGCGATGTTGAGATAAGCAACAGAATTGCAGTGTCTCCTATGAACATGACCTTCTCAACGCAGGACGGATATGCTACAGACCAAAACATAGCCTGGCACGCACGGAGAGCCAAGGGAGGCTTTGGTCTCATAATTACTGATGCCATTATAGCGACAAGGCTTGCAGCACCATTCGTGTTTCACAGAAACCTATACTTATACGACGAATCGTTTATACCTGGATTAAATAGGATAGTGGAGGCAGTCCATAACTTTGGGGCAAAGATATTTGCACAGTTGAGCATTGGCTTTGGAAGACAGGGACACGCACTGGATGGATCAAAGCCTTATGCTCCTTCACAAATTCCTATGGAGATTGATATTGAAAAAACACCAAAGGGATTGATGGAGAGAGTATATTTAATAAGGGGACGGACGGACCCTAGGGGAGAGATTCCGAGAGAGATGACTATTGAAGAAATATTAAGTGAGGAGCAAAGGTTTGCTGAAGCGTGTGGAAGAGCAATAATTGCTGGGTTTGATGGTATCGAAATACATGCTCCCCACGGATATCTTGAACATCAGTTTCTCTCACCACGCTCAAATAGAAGAACCGACTTGTATGGTGGGCCTTTAGAGAACCGCATGAGGTTTATAGTTGAGGTTACCCAACACGCATTAATGGTTGTTAAGAAAGCGGTTCCTGTAGGTGTGAGAATAAGTGCCGATGAACATATGCCACAAGGATTCACTTTGGATGAAGTAAAAGTGGTTGTCAAAAAATTGCAAGACTTGGGAATCTCCTACCTGAATCTATCAGACGGTTCCTATGAAGCCCTAAAATACTTCTTCCCAGAGAGTATGGACCACGTTGAAAATCATCTCCTCAAGGAGGCTAAGGAGATTAAAAAGGTTTTAGACATTCCAGTAATAACACCGTCAGTTCACGATCCTATTATTGCAGAACGAGCCATTAAGGAGGGAGAGACGGACATGATTTCACTCGGCAGACAGGCTATTGCAGACCCGGATTGGCCCAATAAGGTAAGAGAGGGAAACGTTGACAAGATTAGAAGATGCACAAGAGACTGGATATGCCTCATAAGAGCATTGTTGGGTCTATATCCAAGATGTTCGGTTAATCCAGAAGTTGGCTTTGAGGAACAAAACCCAGAACTTTTCCCTAATAAAAGGAAAGGAGCAGCAATGCCTAGTTCATTTGTAAAATGGCAACAAAGTTAAAAATGTTAGTAAATAAACTAAATCAATAAAATCTTCTAAACCAAATAATGTAAAAAATTGAATCATATGTGGAGAAGAAAAAAAGGAGTTGGTTGAGATGAGTTTTAGAGGAAAAGCTGCTATTATTGGCTATGGGGACACAGCAGTAGGGAAATTTCCAGAGAGAACTTCTGTTGATCTAGCTTTAGAAGCGGCAAGAAAGGCCTTGGATAGTGCTGGGATCACAGCAAAGGATATAGATGGTCTTCTCACTACGAGATCCTTTTCAGATAATGTCTATGACTGGGGTATAGGTCTCGTGGCAGAAGAGCTTGGAATAAGCATTTCGCACATGTGGCAATGCTTTGCAGGGGGTGCATCAAGCTCGGCGATGCTTAACACAGCAATTGGTTTGATATGTTCAGGGACGTGTGATACATTGCTTCTGGTGTGTGCCGACACGTGGGGTTCTCAACTGAGTATGTCAGCCGCGGTCGGGGCGTTGGCAGATCTGCACCATAGTGACTGGGAGCGGCCTTATGGATTCCATCAGGTCTCCGCTGTTGCCCTTGCTACCAGAAGAGCGATGCATCAGGGTAACTTGACAATGGAGGACTTTGCCCATGTCTGCGTGTCTCTAAGGAAGTGGGCTCAGCTTAATCCGCTTGCCAGGTATCGTGATCCATTGACAATTGAACAGGTATTGAATGCAAGAATGATCTCTGACCCATATACTCTATACATGGTTCCTGCCTTATCTGATGGGGGATCTGCTTTAGTGGTGAGCTCTGCGAAGACCGCGAAAAAGACCGTCGAGAAACCCGTTTACGTCCTTGGCGGCGCTGGGATATTTGAGTTTGCGGGAGTAACACAGGCGTTTAGAACGAAGGGAGCAGATGCGCGTTCAAGTGCACGGTCTGGAGCTGCGAAAAAAGCCCTTGATATGGCCGGTGTAAAAATTGACGATATTGACGTGCGCGAAATTTATGAGGCTTATCCCATAGGATTACTACTAGGAATGTTTAGCCTCGGAATGGCTAAAGATTTGCGTGGGGTGGCGGACATAGTTAATGATGGGCGAATCGCGCCTGGAGGAGACCTACCCACAACTACTGATGGAGGCTTGCTGTCTCGCGGGCACAGCGCTATTTCTGGTGGAATGATGTTCAAGACTGAGGCCGTACGTCAGTTGCGTGGAGAAGCAGATAAAAGGCAGATAAAGGACGCCAAGTTTGCCTACGTCACGTGTATGGGTGGTGTAGGTGGTGTTTCCTTCTGTGAAGTATTGGGAACGGAGGTGCCAAAATGAGTGAGTACAAGAAGCCGGTACCAACTATAAGGCCTTGGACAAAAGGTTTCTGGGAAGCTGCCAAGAAACACGAGCTGGTTATTCAACAGTGCAAAGATTGTGGAGAAAAACAGTGGTATCCAAAAAATGAATGTGCCAATTGTAGATCCAAAAATTTGGGATGGTCTAAGGTCAGCGGTAAAGGAAAAATATTTTCCTATTCGATAATACACGAAGGAGCTCCCTTTGAATTCCGAGACGTTACACCCTATGTGATCGCCCTAGTCGAATTGGATGAGGGGATTATCTACGGTGGAACCAACATTGTGGGCTACAAAGACCTTAAAGACGTAAAAATTGGTGCCCCTGTGGAAGTAACATTTGACGATGTGACTAAAGAAATTAGCCTTCCCAAATTCAAATTAATATACAAAAGGTGAAACAAAACGACCCAGGCAAACTACAAGTTCATAATTTCTACAAAGGAGGGACAAGTCCAGAAAATTACCCTGAACCGCCCACAAAAAATGAACTCTTTGACACTAGAGATGATAGCAGAGCTCGACGATGCACTCCAAAAAACCTCAGAGGATGAAAGTGTAAGATGCGTTGTTATTACGGGAGCTGGCGATAGAGCTTTTTGCACAGGTGCAGACATTTCAATATTTGCAACCTTCACCCCCCAATTTATGTACCATTATCTGAGGAACATTGGTTTTAGAATCCAGCGGCTCATAGAGAGGATGGAAGTACCAGTTATAGCCATGGTTAAGGGATACTGCCTTGCGGGTGGTTTAGAAATCGCCCTGTGTTGCGACATGATAATTGCCGCCGAGGGATCACAATTCGGACTCACCGAAGTAAACATTGGGGGTATACCTGGCTGGGGAGGAACGGTGAAACTACCTCGAGCGATACCAGTCAGAAAAGCCAAAGAAATGATATACACTGCAGAGTTCATTTCAGCAGAAGAAGCCTATCGCATCGGCTTGGTCAATAAAGTGGTTTCACCGGATAAATTAGAGGAAGCGGTCAAAGAATTGACAGACAAAATATGTTCCAAGCCGCCTGGTGGAATAAAAATGGCGAAAAATGTCATAGACAACACATTAAAGATCGCCGATATCGATGCCGCTCTAGCATTAGAAAGAGAATCTGTGCTACTCGTTGGATTAGTTGGACCAAGACCAGAGCCTAAAAAAGAAAAATAAACATAATTTCCCCATTTTTTAACTTTAATTCAAACATGATTACTAGAAAATTAGTCATCAAAATATTTTATTTGTTTAAATCTAAAGTGGGAGTAAATCCAATTTATTGAACAAATTTTTAGGAGTGATTTTGATGGTTTTGGAGAAATTTTTTTGGTGGACAGATCAACAAAAACAACTAGCAGACGAGGTTGAGGAGTTTGGAAGAGAGATTACACCCTTAGCCACGGAGCTACGTTGGAGGCAAGAGTTTCCGCGAGTCCTTATAAATAAAGTTGCTGAGAAGGGATGGTTTGGTGCTTTGATACCAAAAGAATACGGAGGCATGGGTTTAGGCTGTACTGGTTGCTGCATAATTGCAGAGGGTCTTCTCCCCGTAACCACCTATTATGCCACAACGGCATTTGGGGGAGCGCATCAAATCGCACATTGTGGCACCGAGGAGCAGAAGAAAAGGTGGCTACCCAAAATAGCTCGAGGAGAATTAATTGGAGCAATAACCCTAACCGAACCCTTTGTAGGGTCTGACGCCTCGGGATTAGAAACCACTGCAGTACGTGATGGAGATGAATACATTCTTAATGGCAAGAAAAGATACATAACAAATCTCGGTTACGCCAATATATATATGGTTTATGCTAGGACCAGCGATAAGCCGGAAGACATTGCCGCTCGAAGACACTTGACCGGATTTATTGTTGAGAAGGGAATGCCCGGATTCACCATCGAAAAAATAAACGAGTTGTGTGTATATGATCCTCCAACACTCAACGGTTATCTAAATTTTGACAATGTGCGTGTGCCCGTGGAAAACAGAATTGCTGAAGAAGGAAAAGCATGGAATGACGTATTAGTGCGGGGACTCAACTTCGAGAGGCTCATCGTGTGTGCTGCTCTGCTCGGCGCTATGCGAGTGTCTTTAACTTATGCTGTCTATTCGACTCAGAGACGGATCCAATTTGATCAACGCACCTTTGACTTTGAAAGCAACCAATACCGAATTTCTGACATTATTATGAACCTGAAACTCTCCCGACTTATGACGTATTATTCAGCATATCTCGTTGATCAGGGAATAGATCCCATGATGGAGGCAACCCTACTCAAGATATTTGCTGCAGAGTCAAACACTAAGGCCGCCATTAATGCTATGAGATGTATGGGCGGAGATGGTGTCACAAAATTTTACCCGGTTGAAGCGGTGTTTAGGAACATAATGATGAATGAAATAGGCGGTGGATCAAGCGACGTAATGAGAATACTCCTAGCAAGAATGGCTACAAGATACAAAATAGGCTTTATGCTGAAATATCTAGAACCACCACGTCGACGCACACACCCAGAGCTGGGAGTACCTATACCGACTTTTGACCCAAAAGAAATGAAACCAAAATTCAGTTCTGATGACCCGGAAGTAAAAGTGCTTGAAGCACTTGCAGAAGATTACAAGGTTAACCCAGGGCTTTACATGACCCGCGAAGAATTACAGGAAGACACAGAACTCGATGACGAAGCATTAGATGAGGCATTAGTAATTCTAGAGGAAAAAGGACTAGCCAAACTCTATAGGATGCGCAACTTTATTAGACTTGCAAAAGCCACATACCCAGGTTTGAAAAAGGCAAAGCCCCAAGAATACTACAAGTGGTTACCGAGGTGGGTTGAAGATAATTTAGACAAATATCCAATTTTCTAAAAATAGGTTTGAGGGAGGTGAGTAAATGTATACTTTGGGTGATTTTCCGAGAAAATGGTCGAAATGGGCTCCGGATAGGGAGTGCCTGGTTTGCTATAGCTATGGTGAGCATAGGTTCAGTTGGCGTGAATTTAACAGTAATGTAAATCGATTGGCGAACGCGCTTTTAGAAATGGGGTTGAAGAAAGGAGACCACCTAGCGATATTAATGGAAAATTGTTACCAATTTCTTCAACTCTACTTTGCCGCATTCAAGACGGGAATAGTTCCCGTGCCTCTAAACTATCGATTGGCTCCCAGAGAGATGCTTTATATCATAGACAATTCGGACGCGGTAGGCTTTGTTGTTGGGCCAGAATACATTGACCTTACACTAAAATCACTTAAACCAGAGCTGAAAAAAATTAAGTACTATATCAGTCTTAGCGAGCGAGTGGAAGGCATGACACTATACGAAGAGCTAATTGATAAGGGCTCGCCGGCGGAACCCAACGTAGAAGTTGACGAGGATGATCTTGCTCTTCTTCTTTACACCGGGGGTACAACCGGGTTACCTAAAGGATGTATGTTGACTCATAGAAACCTTATGACTGCTGTTATGGATGCTGTCTTAACAAGCTCTCGTAGTCAATTGGCTCCTAAGGGTAACCCTGAAGAGGATACCACGTTGTTTATTCTACCCATGTTTCATATCTCATTGTGGCCCATACTAATGTTCTTCTTTCAAGGTTACCGTGTTGTAAACATTAAGCGAATAGACATAGGTGACATACTGGAAAAGATAGAGAAAGAAAAAGTAACTCATATGAATGCGGTTCCAACAATCTTCTGGCTGCTTGTAAACCACCCTGATGTGGAAAAATACGATCTTAGTAGCATAAAGGCATTCAGTTGGGCTGGGGCACCGATGCCCACCGAGTTATTAAAACAATGCATAGATAAACTCTCAAGCCTTATGACATCAGGCTTTGGAGCGACAGAGGGTATTCCCTGGTGCACGCTATTAGCGGATGATTATGCTGTGGAAGGACCGGAGGAGAAGGTGAGAAGACTAAGATCTGTGGGTAAGGAAACAATGCTCAGTAAAGTAAGGGTGGTGAATCCGGAAGGAAAGGACGTTAATCCCGGGGAAGTTGGGGAAGTGATTGTAAAGTCAAAATCAACTATGGTAGGATATTGGAAGAATCCAGAATTGACTAAGCAAGCCATAAGGGATGGCTGGCTCTACACCGGAGACATGGGAACAGTAGATGAGGGTGGCTACATCTACCTCTTAGACAGAAAAGCAGACATGATAAAATCTGGAGGAGAAAGGGTTTATCCCTTTGAAGTTGAGAACGTTCTCTATATGCATCCAGCAATTGCGGAGGCTAGTGTTATCGGTGTGCCTGACCCTAAGTGGGGTGAAGCGGTAAAGGCGGTAATCTACCTAAAAGCTGAGTACAAGGACAAGAATAAAAAAGAGCTAGAAAAAGAACTCATTGACTTGTGCCACGAGCACATTGCTGGATATAAGTGTCCCAAATCTTTTGATTTCACCGATTCTCCCCTACCAAAGTCGCTTATTGGTAAGGTTCTGAGGAGACAAATCAGAGAGAAGTATCAAAAACGCTAAATACCATTTATTAAAGCAAGAGTCTAAAAGTTAAAACAATAAAATGTACAAATTGTTTATATGTTCTTAGCTATGGACAAAAAATGGAGTAGTGGTTACTATGGTCGATGTCGCAATTGTGCATAGAAATATGGTGCCTGGGGTTCCCAACAAATACAACGAGAATGATGTGCTTTTTGTGAAGGAGATGATTAAAGAAGCCCTTGATTACCTCGGAGGAGTCGACAGCTTCGTAAAAGAAGATGATAGAGTCATCATTAAGCCCAACATGACTGGGGGAATTCTGGGACCCGAATCCGCAGGGGTGACCGATCCTCGAGTCTTGGAGGGTTCACAATAGTAGAAAGATTTAATGATAAATAATACCATTCTTGGACTTTATTCGTGAACCTAAACATCCGCAGAGACGTCTAATACAAGGCTATAACCATATGCCCAC
>NZ_JBRAKS010000137.1:0-9855 GCF_052745115.1 Candidatus Jordarchaeum sp. | reverse complement strand
GGGGGGTGACAAATGTCTATGATTTCTACAGGATATATTCTCTAACAATAGGAAAAATGTAAAATTGAAATAATAGATAAAGTACATATTAAAACTCCAAATATGTATTAACTAATAGGTTTTATCCATACAAAAATCTTAAATTCACATTAAGGATAAATCCATTAAAACATACAAAAATCCGGTGAAGCAGATGAAATTCGCAGAAAAATTAGGGATGAAATACAATAACACCATTAATGAGCACCTATCATTTGACGATGTTTCGCTACTACCGAGAAGCAGCGACTTTGAACCCAGCGAAGCCGATATTTCCGTTTGGATAACACCCGAGCATCTGCTATCCATTCCCTTCATATCCTCTCCAATGGACCGTGTTACAGAATCAGAAATGTGTATAGCTTTAGCTAGGGAAGGGTGTTTAGGCGTTCTTCACAGAAACTGTCCAATGCAGGTAGAGGTGGACATGGCTAAAAAAGTCAAACGCGAAGAGATATCCGGAATAATAAGAGACCCTATAACCGTAACACCGGATACCTCTATATCCACCGTGATTAGGATCATGCGTGAAAAAAACATATCAGGACTACCGGTTCTCGATAAATCTGATAATTTAGTGGGAATAATAACCAGTAGAGATGTTATCGCCGCCAATCCTGACTCTCCAGTAAGTGAAGAGATGACCCCCAGTGAAAAACTGGTCACAGCTTTAGAGAAGGATATACTGGAAAATGGAAAACTAAATACTGAAAAGGTTAAAAAATTACTTCACCTTCACCGAATTGAAAAACTGCTGGTTTTAAACGAACTCAAAAAGCTCACTGGTCTCATCACTCTTAAAGATATTAAGAGACTTGAGGATTCCCCCCACGTGTCCCGGGATACAGAAGGGCGTTTAATGGTGGCTGCAAGCATCAGCCCATTCGACCACGAGAGAGCCATAAGATTAGACCTAGTGGGAGTAGATATCCTAGTTATAGATATAGCTCACGGAATGAACGTGAACGCCATAAAATCGGTGGAAAAAATTTCAAAGGATGTAAAAGCTTGGATCATGTATGGAAATATAGCTACTGACGAAGCAGCCCATGAGGTAATCACCAGTGACATAGATAAACTAGCAAGTCTGCGCGTAGGACTAGGTGGAGGAAGCATCTGCCAAACCACACAGGTTACCGGAGTAGGAGTTACCACACTATCGGCTACAGCTCTCGTAGCGGGCGCTGTTCTGGAACACGATGCCAAGATCAGCATAGTTGCTGACGGAGGAATTAGAGACAGTGGAGATATAGCCAAGGCAATCGGTGTTGGTGCCAGCGCTGTTATGTGCGGTTATCTTTTTTCAGGCACTGACGAAGCTCCCAGTGAGAAAGTATACATAAGAGGTGTTCCGATGAAGAGATACAGAGGTATGGCGTCTCCCTCAGCCATAAGAGAAAGATATGCTATAGACAGGTATACTAGGGGAACTAAGAAGGTGGCGGAGGGCATCGAGGGTGTGGTGTCATATAGAGGTTCTGTTAGAACATTGGTTAGAGACCTGGCAGCCGCTCTCAAAGCAGCATACGGTTATGTTGGTGCTAAAAACACGAAAGAAATGTGGGAAAAAGCACGCTACGCTAAAAGAACGATGGTTGGGGTCAGAGAAGGACTCCCCCACGATGTAATTCCGGAAACCCAGTTCCAAGACATATATGAACCATTTTAAAAAAATGGTCTTCGAAAAATGAGGCATAATTCAATTTTTCTCTTGGGTAGATTTTTTATAATTTTCTTTTCTCGAAAGAGCGGGAGGCATAGAGGGGAGAATTAAATCTTGAAATTATCACAAGTGATTAGGAACTTGGTTCCAGAGAATTGTAGATTTCTGATTCCTAGTAGACATGAGGAGGTTGGAGATATTTGTTTATTAAAACTTCCTGAGGAATTATCGGATTTTTATTCGGTGATAGGTGAAGCGGTGCTTGAGAATTTTCCCCAGTTTAAGGTGGTGGCGGTTCGAACTGGACGCATAAAGAATGAGCAGAGGGTGGGGGAGATAAAAGTTATAGCCGGTGAAAATAGAACCGAAACTGAACACCGGGAGTATGGGTGTAGGTATAAGCTTGACTTGGGGAAAGTGTTTTTCACTCCGCGTTTGAGTTACGAACACAACCGAGTGGCAAACCTGGTCAGAGAGGGAGAAGTTGTACTAAACATGTTTTCGGGAATAGGAACATTCTCGATACTAATTGCCAAGAGAGTTAAAAACTGCAAAGTGTTTTCAGTTGATATTAACCCCCAAGCTATTGAATATTTAAAGAAAAATATTCTTCTTAACGGGGTGCAAGATAAGGTTATCGCTATTCTAGGTGACGCAGCCAAGATTGAGGAAACAGTTCAGGCTAATAGGATTATAATGCCGCTCCCACTCAGAGCTTATGAATACTTAGAGATTGCTGCTCATAAAATTATTCCGGGAGGCACAATTCACTACTATGACACCATTTTTGCAGAGGAAACAAAAATTCAACAACTAAATAATCTGAGTGAAAAAGTCAGGGCCAGACTTGAAGATTTAAAATTAGAAATTAAAATACCCTATAAGAGAAGGATTAGAAGCTTAACTCCCGGATTTTATTTGAGCGTTTTAGACATTTTAGTGCTTAAAAAGAACTGAAAATATCACTGAGAATACTACAGCTATCTGCGGATAAAAATACTAAAATGCTTAAAAGTTCACAATAGGTTTCAATTCATGTACAATTTTTTCCAGCAGACTAGTAAAAAATCAGGAAAACGAGGAAATAAACATGGAAGAAAAAAAGGAACCGGTTTTTAATCCCTTAGTTCCAGACGACTGTGCCAAAGCAATTATCTCATGTTATACTTCCAAAGTTGGAGAATGCCAATTTTTTTCAAATGCAGTTGAATCCAATTGTCTTCTTGACCCTTTTTCGCATAGAACCTGGAACTGCGAAGGCAGATGCTTCGTTAATGGATATAGGTGCGAGTATATTAGTGCATCCTTTAATTTAAGAAGTTCTAGTGAAGAAATTAATTCTATTATGTCATTAATAGGACAAAACGGAGCGAATATCATTGGTAATCTAGGATGGAGTATTATGACACAGGAGGAGGTTTCAGCCGTTAGTGGCATCAGGAAAGATGAATTTTCCTTTATGATAAATGTTTTAAAACTCCTAAACCTTGTTTCCGTTAAAGATGAAAAATTATACTTAACAAATCTGGGAAGGAAAGTGCACGACCATCTAATAGCACGGAAATATTTGATGTGATTTAATAGCATAGTATTCGAGTTAATTTATATCTCCTAAAAATAGAAGAAAATAAAACTCTAGTTTTTTAGAATTTATAAAGAGAAATATTAAACAAAAGATGGAAGTGGGAAGAAGAAATTCATATTACATAGATAAATGTTCAAATAATTGTTATTCAGAGTATATTTAAATTTGTATTATATTTATTTGATAATTAATAGGTGTTTACATTGTCTGATGATTCTCTTGGAGAGTTTCTAAGTAGGGGTGAAAATTTCCGCACAGAATTTAAACGTTTTTTGAAAGCGGGAGATTTGGCTCCAAAGAGAAAACACAAGCTAATAGCACAGTTAAAGTATATTACTAGTGATGGTGAGGGGAACTTTTTCATAGGAATCGAGGATATTGATGATAAAAAATGGGAAATCTTTGGATTAACAGAAGAAGACGTAGAAATTTCAGACCTTGTCTTAAGAAGGATCTGTCAAGAAGCGGGAATAACCATATCTGAAAGACAAATTTTCAAAACAAGCAAGGGACTGGTAACAAAATACGTTTTAGTGAAGACACCCTCGGAAGAAATGCAAGACATGATCTCTATTGGTTTCGCCGGAAGAGTAAACTCTGGAAAAAGCACACTAATAGGAGTACTTCTTGGAAACAAACTAGACGATGGGCGTGGATCCGCTAGAGCATACCTTCTCAAACATCCCCAAGAATTGGAAAAAGGACAAACAGCGGACCTCCACTTCGCCTTTATAGGATTAGACCACAACAATAACATAACCCCACTAGAAAGCCCGCTCAACCCGGAGGAAAGAGCCAGAGTACTAGACCAAGCGAAAAGAATAATCATCACTCTTGATGCTCCCGGTCATAGCGAGTATATTAAGACCATGATCAGAGCGATTCTGGGTAGCGATTCTCAGTATGGTGTGGTACTTGCCCCTGCGAGAGACGAATATAAACTTATGTTAGCGGAAGAGACGCGGACAGGAATTTGGCGTTTAGACGACATCACAAGAGAGCACCTACTACTGATGGTGAATAAGGAAACTCCATTTATTGTTTTAATTTCGAAAATAGATCTGGTAGAGCCTCCCGAGCTCGAAAGGGTGAGAGAGGTTATCCGCCAAACCATTAAGAACATTGGGCGTCTTCCCTTATGGGTTAGAGATGAAGACGATATTAAAATTGTTCAGAAAGAGATTGGTCATCGTGTGATCGTCCCGGTAATTGAAGTGAGTAGCATCACTGGCGATGGTTTGAATCTACTTGTAAGTATCCTGGCCTGTCTACCCTCACGAATCACCCAAGACGCGATACTAAAACCAGCACTCGCCTACATCGATAAAGTTTACCAAGGAATTCCGGGAACAAATGTGGTGGTAACCGGAACCATAAAGCAGGGAATATTCAAACCCGACCAGAAAGTGAAAATTGGACCAGATAATAACGGCGACTTCTTTGAAGGAAGAATCGCAACCGTGGAGGTTTTCCGGGAAAGAGTGCAGCGAGTCAAAGCCGGTGACATATTCGGCTTCGACGTCAAACGTGTGGAACCTAAAAAATTGAGAAGAGGCCAAGTAATTTCTGACATTGATTTAGACATTCAACCATGCAGATTCTTTGAAGCAAACATTGTGGTAACTAGGCACCCGGCTAAAATCTCGGTGGGATACTCACCGGTTCTCCAGACCAATACCATACATCAAACAGTGGTTTTTGAAGAGATTGAAGGATATGATTACTTGGTTGTAGGAGACTTCGCCAAAGTCAAATTAAGATTGAAGTACTTCCCAGAATTTATCAGAGTAGGAGACAGGATTGTTACAAGAGAAGGAAGCACCAGAACAATCGGGCGAGTAACAAAAATCTTGGAATAAAACAGATCATAAAAATTACTAAAAATACAAAATAATTTTTTCAAACTTCACCATGAGAAAACATTGGTGAAATATTATGTATTGTACAGTATTATTTGTTTTTAATTTTGGCTTCGAGGTTTTTTCTAGTGATTGTTATTATATAAAAAAATTTAAAATAAACGCAAAGTTAAGTTATTAATAACTAAGAGAAAAAGTCACGTAATTTTGTCTAGAAGGAAAATATTATGTCAAAAATTTCTTATAAAGCGATTAGTGCTGCAGATTTCTTCTACAGAAATCGTGACATCGCAGGGTTTGATAATCCCACCCGAGCCATTTACACCGCGGTGCGCGAGATTGTAGAAAACAGCCTAGATGCTTGTGAAGACGGGGGAATAATTCCCGAACTAAAGGTCATCATGAAAGACGAAGGAGAAAACGTCTTTCAAATACGAGTAGAGGACAACGGAATAGGAGTTCCTCGAGACAACATACAAAGCTGTTTCGGGCGAATCCTATACGGATCCAAGTACACTCATCGCCAGGCAAGAGGTAGATTCGGATTAGGAGGAAAAATGGCCTTCCTCTACGGTCAAATTACTACTCACAAGCCCCTGCACGTAATATCCAGTGATGTGGATTCGGAATGGATTTACGACGTCTCGCTTCGCATAGATATACAGAGTAATCAACCTGAACTATTAGAATGGAACCGCAGAAAAAACGGCGATGGGTGGCACGGCACCATAATAGAGTTCTCCCTTGAAGGAGACTGGCCAAGAGCAAGAAAACAAATAATAGAGTATATTCGCGAAACAGCTCTAATTACACCATACGCTACTATTATGTTCATCGATCCCGATGGAGTACTCTACTACTTTACAAGCAGCATAAAAATATTACCACCCCCACCAACAGAGGTACAACCCCACCCGGTGGGGGTTGACGTAGAGCGAGTAACCCGCATAATTTCAGAAACAAAAACCACAGACATGGCAACCTTCCTTCGATCCCACTTTCACCGAGTGGGGCAAAAAACCGCACAAAAATTTCTAAAAGCGGTTGACATACCAGAAAGCACCGATCCCAAATCACTAAACACCGCCCAAATAGTTAAACTTGTAAGAAAAATGAAAACATTCGGAGAATTTCTTCCACCAGACGCAAAATGCCTCTCACCCCTCGGAGTAGACCTACTGAAAACAGGAATAAAAAAAGAACTCAAACCAGACTTCGTCGCCGTCGTCCAACGTCCACCATCATCATACGGAGGACACCCCTTCATAGTGGAGGTAGGAATGGCATACGGTGGAGAAGTGCCCCGAAAAGAAAACATCGTACTCTACCGTTTCGCTAACCGCATCCCACTACTCTACGACGAATACAAAGATGTCTCAGCCAAAGTCATAAGAGCCATACCCTGGACTCGATACAAAATAAAAGCCGGAATGCCCATAGCGGTGTTCGTCCACATCGTAAGCACCAATATACCCTTCAAAACCGCGGGCAAAGAATTCATAGCAGACCGGCCAGAGCTAGAAACAGAAATCAGAAGAGGAATCATGGAATGCGCCCGACAACTAATGCGCTTCATCCAGAAAAAGGAGCGCATAGCCAGAGAAAGACAAAGAATAAACATTTATGAACAATACCTCCCACTCATTGTCCGAGACATAGCAGCACTAGCAGAGAAAAAAGAAGTACCAGACTACGCAAAACTCATAGAGAAAAGCAAAGCAATGATCGAAGAACCAGCAACAGAGGAAGAAGAGGAAGAGGTAGAAGAAGTGTTGGTGACAGCGGAAGATGCGGAAATGGAAATAGACCAGCTAGTCGAAACCTCAACTGAAGAAGAGGTGGAAAAAATCGGAGAAATACTCGCAGAAAGAAAAGCAGCCGTAATAGAAGGACCAGCAACCCCCGAAGAAAACTCCACAGCAGCGATCGCAGAAGAAGAAATAGAAAAAGCCACAACAGTGAAAACGAAGGCGAAAAAAGCAGCCCAAACCACCAAGGAAGAAAAACCAAAAACCCCAAAGAAAAAAACCAAAAAGCGAAAATCCAAAACCCCCAAACGCCCCAAAACAACCAAACAAAAAGAACTAACAGAAATCATAGAGGAAAGTGAGGAGACAACCAAACTTTTGGACGAAGCCGTAGAAAAAGAACCAGAGGAGGAATAAGAAATGCTCACAGGAGACAAAGTAATAAAAGCCCTAAGCAGAAAATGGAAAGCAAAAGACGCCCTCGCAAAACAGCTCAAAGTAAAAAACCAAGAAGAATACGAAAAAATCCTAAAAGATTTAATAGAAGCAGAAGTAATCGAAGTAGAAGAAAAAGACGGAGCAATTAACCTAAGACTAAAAGAAACCGAAGCCAAAAAACAGAGAGCAATAAAAAAAGAAAAAGAACTATTCGAAAAAGAACAAAAAATAAAAAAAGAAGTAGACAAAAACCTATCCCACCTAGGACAAGAACTATACCAAGAAGTAAACCGGGGAGAATTCCCCGAATTAGACATACCAAGCAGAAGCACCTCCAACATAGTCTTCGACGAAGACCTCAGACAATACGTACTAGGAGAAAAAACAGTAACCAGAACCGCAAAAAGCATGGGACAAATACGAAGCTTCTCCCAACTAGTCTGGGTCATGAGATTCCTCAAAGACCTACTAAAAGTAGACAAATCCAGCACCCTACGAGACGTCTACTACAGCAGCGAAGCCTACCAAATCAAATTCGCAGACCAACAAGAATCCGACATATGCATCACCGACGTAGAAGCCATGCTATCAATACCCAGAGAAGACTTCAAAGTATTCCCAGAAGAAAGAAGCGCAATCTACGGAGACTTCACAGTAGAATACACCACACCCGCAAGATACGCCGGCCGAAGAGTCACCATGAGCGACAGCCCAGACGGCGTAATGATCGGACCACACCTAGTAAACTCCAAATTCATACAAACCAAAGCCGACAAAGTAATAGCCATAGAATCCGGCGGCATGTTCACCCGATTTGTAGAAGAAGAAGTAAACGAAAAATACAACGCCATACTAATCCACACCGCAGGACAAGCACCCAGAAGCACCAGACGACTAATAAGAAGACTACACTACGAACTAAACCTACCAGTATACATCTTCACAGACGGTGACCCTTGGGGCGCACTCCAAATATCTTGTTAGATGTTTGGGCGCACACATAGCCATGGTCGTTATCAGTGGTAGCGCGTCGTCTGCTCATCTTCCGGGTTTAGCTACGCCTGATGCCGTCTGGATGGGTGTCTGGGCTAGTGATATTGAACATTATAAACTGCCTAGTGACAAGCTCAGTGAGATTGACATAAAGAGGTGTAATGACCTGCTTAAGGACCCCCGGTATCGTTCCAAGTTCTGGCAGGACGAGCTTAGGACTTTTATAAAGATTAAGAGGAAAGCGGAGCAACAGGCTTTCAGCCGCTACGGTTTAACCTATGTGGTTGACGAGTATCTGCCCGCTAAGCTTAAACAGGTATCCGATATGAGGGAGAAAGGACTCATTTAGTCACGTTGTAGTCTTTTCTTCCTTTCTTTTTTATGAGGCTTCTCATATTCACCCTCTGGATGATTGTAGTTCTGAATAGTCGCTCAGTCTTGCCCGTTTTCGATGTCGTTCTTTTGGTGTTCGAACCATTCTAGCATCCATTCCACGCTTATGATTTTTCCTCTGTTGTATATGTATGTGGGTTCGAGTTTGGTTTCTATTCTATTTTCTTCGAGTTCTGCTTTTTTCTTCTCGTCTTTCTGACGTGTTATTGTTTGTGATTACCCTCACTGCTTCGTTGACAGCGGTGTGGATAGTTGTTTCTTTAGGAGGGCTGAGAGGTATTCTTTTTTTAAGCCTGTATCCTTGATTATTTTGAGTAGGAGTCCTTTGCCTATTTGTTCACTTTTGTGGAGGGGGATTACTGTGATTTTTCCTTCTGGGTTTTTGAGTATAACGTGGCTTCCCTTTTGCCTTACGATTTCGAATCCTACTTTTTTTAGGGCGCGGATTATTTTCTCGGCTGGCAATGGTTTAAGGCTCATTTTCAGTAACCGCAATAAATTGAATTCCGACGAGTTCTCTCTTTTTAATTTCCTCTGATTTGTCCTCTACTTCTAGGTAGAGTTCGATGGCTTCTCTTATTCGCTCCATTAACTCGTCTAGGGTTTTTGCTTGGGTGTGACAGCCGGGCAACTCTGGAACAGAAGCTATAAGGTAACCGTCTTCATCCCTCTCAATCACTACGGTGAAAACAAGTTTCTGCACTTGCACCACACTCTAAATGTTACACTACATAAATATATTATTATCTTATAGAATAAAAGTATGTGGTATTTTCAGGTTTAAGAGGAAGGCTGAGCAGCAGGCTTTCAGCCGCTACGGTTTAACCTACGTGGTGGACGAGTATCTACCCAAGTTTAAAGAGATTGACCGGATGAAGGAGAAAGGAACAATATAATTATGCTGTGATCTCTGATCCTCAAGAATATTTAAGATTCGCTTTGGGACAAAATTAGTAACTCTTTCTTCTCAAAGGATTTGTCCATTGCTGGAGGTGGGTTAAAACAGCGCACCCTTATACACATACCCCGTTCAGCATTCCACCCTTTATAAACACCACCACCTCGAAAACGCAGCCACCCCCGGCAGTATTTCCGAATTGTTAATTTTATTTTTATTTGAATTTGGTTTTGTTTATG
>NZ_JBRAKS010000136.1:0-9909 GCF_052745115.1 Candidatus Jordarchaeum sp. | reverse complement strand
TCTATAAGACACAAAGAGAAACTAATATCTTACTTATAAACCGCAAAACTTGAGTCATAATATTTATATCGTTAATAAAATATAGTTATATAAAAAAGGTAGGAAGAGAGATGGGTTCAGAAAGAATTTTGAATTATGCATTAACTTTTGAGAATGCAGTAAAAACCTATCCAGAAAACCTGTTTTTGAAAACTATTATAGTAAGAGATGAAGAAATAACTTATAGAGAGGCTGATAAAATAGTAAACAAATTAGGAAATGGGCTTAAGAACTTAGGTGTGCAGAAAGGAGACAGAGTATCTATATATTTACCATATAACTGGCCTGAGATTATTCTAAGTTACTACGCGTCCGCGAAGATAGGCGCAGTTTCGGTTCCCGTAGATTCTCTATATAAAAGCGAAGAAGCGAAATACATTATAGAAAATAGTGGATCAAAAATTATTATTACTTCAACAGATTATTACAAAGAGTTTGTGGAAGGCATAAGACCTGACTTAGAATGTGTAGAGAACATCATCGTGTTGGGAGAGGAAATAATACCAGAAACCCTATCTTATAACAAACTTTTAGACAAGTCATCCGATAAGTTAGACATTACCAATTGCAATAAAGATGACATTGCTATTCTGGGTTACACTTCTGGTACAACAGGGGTGCCCAAAGGGAGTATGTTAACCCACCGCAATATGCTATTTCAATATGCCTATGGTACGAGTTGTGTGAATTTAACTCCTTTTGATAAATGCTTAGTAATAGTTCCAAGTACCCATTCATATATATATGCTGCTTTAATGCATGGGATCGTAAGATCAGGGAGTTCAATGTGGTTTATGGGACGATTCAATCCTATTCTGGCTTTAGAGACTATTGATAAATATAAGATAACCTGTGTCACAGGAGCGCCAACTGTTTTTTCTTTTCTGCTACTTGTATTTGATCCAAAGAAATACGATGTTACTTCATTGAGAGCATTTACAACCGGTTCTGCTCCAACTTCCCAAGCTCTTTGGAATGATGTTGAAGCAACATTTCCTAACGCCAGAATTTACGAATTTTACGGCTTAACGGAAACTAGTGTTACCCTTACGAATGACAATGCAGACGGCATCCGCAAGCATGGCTCAGCTGGAAAACCAGCTTGGGGTACACAGATCAAAATCTTTGATGAAAGCGACCAAGAACTAGCTCCCGGAGAGGTAGGAGAGGTGGTGGCCAGGGGCCCACAAATTATGAAGGGCTACTGGAATATGCCTGAAAAAACCAAAGAGGTATTCACCAGTGGCTGGTTCCATACAGGAGATTTGGGCTATTTGGACGAGGATGGCTATTTATTCATTGTTGACAGAAAGAAGGATATGGTTAAGGCTGGAGGCTACAGTGTCTTCCCAGCTGAGGTAGAAGGTTTCCTGAGGACGCATCCAAAGATAGTGGATGTCGCTGTGCTTGGCGTTCCCGACGAAATAAGAGGAGAAAACGTGGTAGCCTTCGTAATGCTAAAGGAACCGGGAAGCGCAACCGAAGAGGAAATTATAAGTTATGCCAAGGAAAAAATGGCACCATACAAGGTGCCCCGAATAGTAAAGTTTGTAACAAATTTTCCGCGAACAACAATAGGTAAGATAAAAAAGGCTGAGTTAAGAAAATTACTAGAAGAACCTAAAGCTTAATCTATTTTCAACTGTTAAGACTATTTTAGAGGTGATTTTTAGTGAAGTGGAGAACAAAGCTAACCGAACTTTTGAACTGTAAATATCCAATTATGCAGGGTGGTTTAAGCGGAATTGGCACTTGGGAGTTTGCTGCCGCAGTGTCCAATGCAGGTGCTGACGGCTGCCTTACCGCAGCCACCAGTAAAACTCCCGACGGATTGAGGGAAGACATTCAAAAATTAAAGAAAGCTACCAAAAATCCATTCACAGTGAATATAACGATAGGTATGTGTCCACATATTGATGAAATGTTTGAGGTATGTTTTGAAGAAAACGTTCCTGCAATTGAAACTGCTGTTTACAAGCCCGACGAGTATGCTGAACGAATCAAGAAATCGGGAATAACATGGATTCATAAAGGAGCTACAGTAGAGTTTTGTAAGCATGCGGAAAAATTGGGAGCAGACGCAGTGGTTCTCGTGGGACTGGACGGTTACGGATTCAAACACATTAAGCAAATGCCCACCTTCACCAGTATCGCTTGGGTAGCACCGCAAATAAATGTGCCCTTGATTGCTGCTGGTGGAATCGGAGATCCTCGTACATTCCTCGGAGCCCTATTCTTGGGAGCTGATGGAGTTTACTTGGGTTCTGCTTTGATGGCTACCAAGGAGTGTCCTCTATCCGAGAGAGTAAAGGAAAATATGATAAAAGCGCAGCCGAATCATCCCGATCTTATAAGAGAATTACTTGCTCCTCCTAATCCCAAAGAGTATATCGAAGTTATGGCAGCGAGGGAAAAAATGCCCTTTGAAAAATGGATTCCCGCCTTGGAAAGGGTGATGCTCAAACATCATGATTGGAGAGATATTGATCCAATGTGGGTGCAAGCAGAAGTACTAAAGAGTAAGGACCCTCAAACTACCGAACTAATTCCATCACTCGGCGAACGACCCAAAGGACCGTTCTCCTTCGCCTGTGGTTACATAAATCGTATTGTTACCGTCAAGGAATTTATCGAAAACATGGTCAAGGGAGCAGAAAAGATTCTAAAAGAAATAACAGAACAATGGGAATTAGGCCGGTGAGAAATTATTAATCCCACAACTCTTTTTTTAATAAAATATTTCGAGTTGTTTCAACCCATTTTTCGCACATTTGTGAATTCTATAGTAGAGTTCGATGTTCTCTTAAATTGTTTGAAGTTCTTTCTTGATAATCATGCTAATTATATTTGAGAAGCCCGCATAATTTCCCCCTTTCACTCCGAAAAGGGTTAAACCATAAGAATAACCTCGCAGAATCTGCGAAAAATGGGTTTCAACGTAAAATCTTTTCGTTATTTTTATATCTTCAGCTAAGAATAATGTGTTTTGTGTCTAATCGCCTGGAGGGTATACTTTGCCCAAGGATTTGATTTCTCAAATAAATGCTCTTTTTAATCCGAGTTCTATTGCAGTATTGGGGGTTAGTGATAAGAAGTTTAGACTAGGTAACTTTCTTCTCAGTAACTTCATAGACATCGGCTACGAAGGAAAACTCTACCCCATTAATCCGGATGAGGAAACTATAATGGGCTTGAAGAGCTATCCCAGCCTCAAAGATATTGACGAAACAGTAGACCTTCTAGTTATTTCGTTGCATCCGGATAAAGTGCCCCAAGTAATCGAGGAAGCAGTTGAGAAAAACGTTAAGGGAGCGATAATTTTTTCGTCCGGTTATGGAGAGAAGGGTAATGAGGGAAGGCTTAGAGAGAGGGAACTAGTTGAGATAGCCCGAAAGGGTAACTTGAGAATAATTGGTCCAAACTGCATGGGATTTTACTGCCCTTCTACAAAGCTTTCATTCTTTCCGGGCTTATCTAAAGAAAGTGGACCTGTAGCTTTCATCTCCCAGTCAGGATCCTTATCCAACATTGTTGCCTTCGCTGGAGAAATCCATGGATTTGGATTTAGCAAAATGATTAGTCTAGGAAATTCATGTGATTTAGATGTGAATGATTTTCTAGAATATTTGGGAAGCGACCATGAAACCAAAATAATTGCATGCTATCTGGAGGGCGTGGAGGACGGAAGAAGATTTCTCAGATTAGCGAAGAGAATCTCGAGGAAAAAACCGATAATAGTATGGAAGGTTGGATGGACTAAGGGAGGTGCTAAGGCTGCGGGTTCACACACTGGCTCAATCTGTGGCAATAAGGAAATATGGGATGCGGTGTTTAAGCAAGCGGGATTAATTAGAGTGGAAAATCTGTCTGAATTGTTTGGACGCTTGGGTGCTTTCATTAATCCTTATCTACCGAATGGTAATAGGGTTGTTGTTATTTGCGCACCGGGGGGAGCTGCGGTTTCCACTGCTGATGCGTGTGAAAAAGCGGGATTGGAGCTAGCTGAACTTTCAGAGGAGACTAAAAACAAAATGGCAGAAATAATTCCCGAATTTGGTACTAGCGTTTCAAATCCAGTAGATATGGGGTTAATTGTTACCTATGATAAAACAATTTATCCCAGCTGTACGGAAATAGCTGGACGAGACGAAAATGTCGATATGGTGCTAGTATTTCACTTTGTCATTGATAAAGAATTGGCAGAAAACTTGGTTGATGTTCAAAAGAGAATAAAAAAACCAATGGCGGTAGCGACAAATATACAACAATTGCTGGGAAAGGAATTCGGCGCAATTTTCAAACCTTTCGATACGGAAGAGATGCCGAATATACTAAAAAAATTCTACGAATCAGGTATTTCATTCCATTCCACAGAGCAAGACGCTGCAAGAACGCTGATGTCTTTACTCGAATATAGAAAATTTCTAGAAAAAAGCAATAGGGAAACAGGTATCTATTGAAACTTATGCTCTAAAATTTCTGTCGTTTTAAAAAAAATCTTATAAATGGTTTTAGATAACGTTAATAGTTATTCTGAAATATCAGCGTCAGATTTTTTAATATAACACCATCCGGGTGTGATTTAAGATGAATTGGAGAACCAGGTTAACCGAACTTTTAGACTGTAAATATCCAATCATGGAGGGGGCATTTGCCGGGATAGGCACTTGGGAATTCGCCGCAGCGGTTTCAAAAACGGGAGCAGTAGGTTGTCTCACCGCATCAACTAGTAAAACTCCCGAAGGATTGAGAGAAGAAATTCAAAAATTAAGGAAAGCCACTAAAAACCCGTTTACCGTGAATATTTCCATAGGTTTATGTCCACACATTGATGGCATGTTTGAAGCCTGTTTCGAAGAGGACGTTCCTGCAATTGAGACCGCGGGATTCAGGCCTGATGAGTACGCTGAGCGAATAAATGAATCGGGAATAACATGGATTCATAAAGGAGCTACAGTAGAGTTTTGTAAGCATGCGGAAAAACTGGGAGCAGACGCAGTGGTTCTCGTAGGACTGGACGGTTACGGATTCAAAAACATTAAACAGTTACCCACCTTCACCAGCATTGCCTGGGCAGCACCACAATTAAACGTGCCCATAATTGCTGCCGGAGGCATAGGAGACCCTCGAACCTTTCTGGGAGCCTTATTTCTAGGTGCTGACGGAATCTATCTAGGCACCGCCCTAATGGCCACAAAAGAATGCCCCCTGTCAGATAAAATAAAAGAAAACATAGTAAAAGCACAACCAAACCACCCCGACCTTATAAGAGAATTGCTCGCACCCCCAATTCCAAAAGACTTCGCAGAAGTTCTAAAAAAGAGGGACACAGTATCCTTAGAGGAATGGCTCATCTCCATGGAAAAAGTAATGCTCAAACATCCTGATTGGAAAGACGTAGATCCAACATATATACAACAGTTACTAATTGGTAGGGGTAGCGAGATTGTTGAGCTATTTCCATCACTGGGCACCCGTCCTAAAGGTCCATTTTCTTTTGCCTGCGGATACATAGACCGCATCATAACAGTAAAGGAGCTTATTGAAAATCTAGTTAAGGGAGCTGAAGAGATTCTAAAAAGAAAATCAGAAGAGTGGGAATTACCCTAATAAACTAAGGTTTAAATCTATCTCAACTAATAGCGACTTTTTATCCTATGGTAAATATGCCTGAGCTTTGCCTACCGCCACCTTGTCCCCATTCTGGTTGTCTACCCATAATTCTAAATCCACAAAACTCATTTCCTTGGTTCTGGGATGCTTAGCCACCACCTTTCCGCAAAATTTCACAGTGTCTCCCGGGAAAACCGGTCTGATGAGTTTAATATCTATGGATTTTAATCTGCCACCATCAGCATAACACCAATTCGTAATCACTTGAGTCATAAGAGCAATGGTCCACTGGCCGTGAGCAATTGTTTTACCCATACCAAAAAGGTTCACTTCACTGGCCCAAATCGGATCTACGTGTATCGGATTGAAATCTAGTGAGCCACAGGCGAATCTAGAAATTAATTCTTGTGTAACATTTACTTCTATGATTGGCAATTCATCATCCAGCATTACATCCTCAAATTTTACTTTATCAGTCAAATATTTTCCCTCCTTTCCCGTAATGCGGGATTATTTTTTCGCTCCAGTTATTTTGTGTTCTTCTTCATCCTTTGAGAACGGAAGTATTAGGGTTCCCCACCATTTGGCCACCAGCTCATTTCTCTGGTTCGTGATTTCCGAATAGTATGTTAGGTAGCGTTTTCCTCTTTTGAGGTATTTGTCGTAGGCTTGGGACTTGATTTTTAACACATCGCCTTCTCTTACGGGTTCATAGAACTCTATTTTTTGTCCAGGATTAATAGCTCCAGGTGTCCTAATCCAGCTGCCGGAACCGGTACCAGCAATCCAGAAAACCACCGGAGTAATGAACATGGGAGGAGCGATTCGTCCGCCCCAGGGTGTTTTTTTGGCAATTTCTTCATCTATGAAAACAGGGTTTTTTTCTAGGGTGCATTCTGCATAGGCATCAATGTCTTCTTTCTTAACAACAAACTCTCTTTCTCCGAAGCCTTCGGTTCCTATCTCTACATCTTCCCATCTTTCATACTTAGTTTGATCTACAAAAAAATCATATTGAAACTCTTTCTGCTTCTCGGTTTTCTGAAACTTTTTTATTAGATTTTCCGCTTCTTTAGAAAGTCTTACCACACCTATTCCTCCTATATTTTTAAAAAAGGTAATAAGGTCTATTTAACATATAATGATGAACTCGCAGAACTCGTCTCCTTTCGCTGCGCATTTGACTTCTTGTGATACATACAGGGGTTTTCCCTCTTTTTCAGCGAAATAATTTAAGACTCCCTCAGCAGCGTAGCCGAAAGGACAAGAGGGCTGAGGCTCCAATCCTTTTAGCTTAAGGTAGCTGCCCACCTCTTTTCCATAGAGTGACGAATAGACTCTGAAGATGATTTTTAAGCCACTAAACTCAGTGATTTCTGAACGACCCCAGCCTAGAGTGCTGAAAAATTTTAATAGGTATTCAAATACTCCTCTAATTCCAAGGTGCTCGTTTTCCTTTGCTATTTCCCTGCCGTATTTAACAATGCTACTTCTATAGACAGCTCTCATGGTGTCGCCGAATTTTTCATAGGGAGCTGCTGTAAAAGCTATAGACATAAGCACACTGGGCGTAAAAACCACTCTTTCGCCTCTATATAACAGGGAGCCGTTCTCAGTTATTTTAAGGGAACGCAGGAATTCTTTAATCTCCTGTTTAATATCCATTATTCCTCACCTTTTACAATCCATTCATCGTAGTCGTCACCTAGAGCGAGAAACTTGACCTGTTTACATGTCAGTTTTGGTATTTGGCTTCCTTTCCTCTCAATGGCTTTTTGAACCGCTCCAATCCAATTTGCTCCCCAAGCAGATTCGAAAAACGGGAACTGATTTTTAAGATTTTTCACGTTATCTCTTAGCCAAGAGGAAAAGAGATCGTTGTACATTTGAATAATAACCTCTGGTTTTTCTAAGTCTGTTTTGACCGACTTTGTGAGCCCCCAACCTCTTGGATTATTAAATTCGGCGTAAGCCTCAATAACATTCTCCGGGGGTGCTCCACGATCTATTAATTGATTCGCAACCGTAGCACCACTTATACTTATAAAAGGCCAAAGGAAGTTTTTAATAGAAGCCCCCATAACCTTGAGGATTTCCATAAAAGTAATCATCAGCCAACGTTGAGGAACGAAGACGTACCGCATTCCCTCAAAGAAAATTACCCCTTCTTCGTCTATCTCAATTTTTTCTAAAATAGATTTTAAGTCCGCATTTAGTTTTTCTAAGGAGGGAGGAAACTCACCTTCACCAATGTTCTGAACCATCTCACACACCACTAAACCCAGAAAGTCTAACTTAGTTAATTAATGGAAAAATAATATATATATCTTTATATCATATTCAAAGTCTTTGCCAGACATTAAACAACGGCTATAATTATTCCTAACACTTACCCAAATCGAGGACTTCACTAAACCATTTTCCATCTGGAACAAACAAGGAAATCTATGGTTTAATAGGGAAGGAAAAATTTTGCTCTCCAACTTATGAATTTCTTCAAGAGTCCCTAAAAGTGTAATGAGCCCTTCTCCATAAAAAATAGAAAAGGTAGAAATAAGGATATTAATAAGATTGCTTTGAGTCACATAAGAATATAAGCCTATTTTACGAGACGTAAGAAAAGGTGTAAACCATGAAACAAATGTTTGAAACTATTCTCTATGAGGTACAGGAAGGCGTAGCAACAATAACCTTGAACCGACCCGAGGTTTTGAACGCTTTTAACACTCAAATGAACCAAGACCTCAAATTAGCTTTAATGAAGACTAAAGAGAATGAGAATGTTAGAGCCATAATAATTACTGGTGCTGGTAGGGGTTTCTGCTCGGGAGCTGATGTTAAGAGCTTCGCTGACGGTGTGGCTTTGGAGTCTTTCAAGAAAATGGTGGAAAACGAGGAACTAATGGATTTACTTATATCACCATACGATTTAGTTAACGTGGAGAAGCCGATCATTGCTGCTGTGAATGGGGTTGCCGTGGGATTTGGTATGAATCTCTGCATCAACTGCGACATTATAATAGCCTCCGAAAATGCGAGCTTCGGAGAATTCTTTGTAAGAATGGGAATACTACCGGATATGAATGGTTGCTTCATACTACCCAGAATCCTTGGAATACACAAGGCCAAAGAACTGATATTCACAGGGGATAGAATTGATGCCAAGGAGGCGGAGCGAATAGGACTAGTGAACAAAGTTGTCCCCCACGAGGAACTAATGCCTACAGTGAAGGCACTGGCAAAAAAACTAGCTGAGAGTGCACCTTTAGCCATAGGTATGGCCAAGAGGCTCATCCACGAAGGATACGGCGAACTCTTCAGTGAAATGTTAAAACAGGAGATTCGCTATCAAGCCAAGTTATACGCATCCGAAGACCACATGGAAGCTGCTCTAGCCTTCTTTGAAAAAAGGAAGCCCAGATTTAAAGGAAAATGATATTAAAATTCTCCTTTTCACTTCTGGGCAATATACATGGCGTAATTTATATATCGTTGATACTCTTCAATTTTCAAATTTTTAAAACCTGTTTTTTCTAGAAGGTTAGTCCAATACTGTTTAGGCTTCCAGACGAATGCGAAGAATAGCATGGCTAGAAACATTTTGAAATTTCTTAGAAGTTAAACGGTTATGAATTTTCCACCGGACTTTAAAACCCGCTTTATTTCCTTTAGGGCTTTGATTTTCTCCTCCTCATCGCGCAGCTCATGCAGCACGGAACCCGCAGTTACTATGTCAAAGGTGTTATCGGGGTAGGGAATCTCTAAAATGTTCCCATTTTTGAATTCTATTCTATTGATAACGCCCTCTAGTTCTGCGTTTCTATAAGCCTGGTCGGGGGAATTCCCGCTCATTCCACCATATATGTCAATGCCTACCACTTTTCCTTTATCCAAAATCTTAGCCCAATTAATAGCAACCGAACCTGTACCGCAACCTGCATCCAGAAGATATTCGTCACCCTTAACACTCTCATTTTCCGCAATCTGTTTCCACATATTGCTAAAGTATCGAGGCCTAAGCAACAAATAATGCATTGGTATATAGGAAGCTCCGATATACAATCCTACAAAAGCCACTGGTATACCAATGAGCATTAAAACCCAGCTTAATGACCAATCTATGAAAAAACCTGCTAAAGCCACGATTAACCCAATTACACCTATAGTGGTAACTCCTAGGAAAGGTTTGAGAGCAACGTATCCGTAATTGGGCTTCTCACCGTTGTCCGAAACTTACCCATCTAGGACACTTCCAGA
>NZ_JBRAKS010000135.1:0-10008 GCF_052745115.1 Candidatus Jordarchaeum sp. | reverse complement strand
GTTCACCAGCCAAAACCAGTTTTAATAACCTATTTCATTTTCAAATACTGATTTTCGAGAAATGTTTATAAGGCTTTAATTATTCCTACAATGTGAAATGAAATTAACAATTGTTAATAATATATTTTCCCAAAAAGGAGGTATAACTAATTGTTCGGACTCTTAATATATGCAACTTATGCCGCTCTAAGAAAAGTTTATGACCATTTAAAATTCATAATGGGGAGGAAAAAAGAAGAAAATTTGAAATAATAAGCAAAAGGAGGTATGTTTAATATGCCAAGTTCTAATGAAAAAAAGACAGAAGATATCAAACCAGATCGTACATTAGATGCAATTGGACTCTACTGCCCAGAACCCATATTCCGAACCAAAGAAGAAATTGAAAAGATAGAAAAAGGGCAAGTCTTAGAGATTTTAGCTGATGACCCAGCCGCAGAAGAAGACATCACTCGGTGGGCAAAAAGAACCGGAAATCAATTATTAAAATTGGAAAAAGAAGGACGAACCCTCCGGTTTCTAGTAAAAAAGCTAAAATAAAATAAATCCAATACTTGAAAACAAAATAACAAATATCCTTAAACAGTCCAGAATACTTATATCCAAATTACATATAATAAAAATTTTTAAAGGAGATGAGTCTTGAAAAAAGAAAATAATCCAAGTAAAGTTACAAAATTGACCCAAAACAAGGAGGAGGGACAAACTCGAATCATCTTCTTAGATTACGTGTCTGGTAAACCAGTAGATCCTAGAGTATTGGAAGCTATGAATCCTTATCATAGAGAAATTTTTGGCAATCCTTCTTCATTACACATTTTCGGTGATCCGCCAGTTGAAGCTATGGAGGATGCTAGAAAAAAGGTTGCCGACCTAATAGGCGCCAAAGATCCTAAAGAAATTGTTTTCACCTCGGGAGCAACAGAGTCAAACAACTTAGCTATAAAAGGAGTAGCCTTCAGAAATCAGAATAAGGGAAAACACATTATAATCTCGGCCATCGAGCACATATCGATTTTAAACATCACCAAGTATCTTGAAAAGTTCGGCTTCAAGACAACTAGGGTGGGAGTAGACAAGTATGGAACCGTAGAACTCGACAAACTGGAGAAACAGATCAAACCTGAAACGCTTCTCATATCCATAAATTACGCCAACAACGAAATCGGAACCATAGAACCCATAAAAGAAATCTCAAAAATAGCTCACGACCAAAACATCTCCCTACATGTAGACGCAGTAGCCGCCGAAGGGCTAATACCTATCGATGTTCAAAAAGATGGAATAGACTTGCTAACATTATCCTCAAACGACATCTATGGACCACGCGGAATCGGAGCACTCTACATAAAAACCGGCACCATGATAGAACCCATAATACACGGTGGAGGGCAGGAAAGAGGCCTGAGATCCGGAACCGAAGACATACCGGGCATCGTGGGCCTGGGGAAGGCCGCAGAAATCGCCAAAAACGAAATGGAGAAAGACAGTACCGGAATACAAAAAATGAGAGACCGTATCATAAACACCGTGCTGGGCACAATTGATCACTCATACCTCAACGGACACCCCACACAGAGACTACCAAACAACGCCCACTTCAGATTCGACTACATAGAAGGAGAAGCCATCCTACTAGGACTAAACATGAAAGGAATAGCCGTATCAACCGGCTCTGCCTGCGCCGCAAAAAGACTAGAAGCCTCACACGTACTCATAGCCACAGGACTTTTAAAAGAGGAAGCACACGGATCACTAGAACTCACACTGGGCAAATACAACACAGAAGAAGACGTAGACTACTTTCTAGAAGTTCTACCACAAGTAATAGACCGGCTCAGAAAACTATCACCACTTACCCCCAAAAGAGAAGAATAAAACTTCCTTAAATGTTGTCATTTAAATAATAGTTAAACCATTAATTAGACGTTTTTCTTCTAATTTCATTCTTAACTAATTTCTGATTTTTAATAGTAGAAATAACTCAAAAACACGAAAATAAATAGATTAACTCATATAAATGTTAGAAAAAAGTAGGAAATGTTAGTTTTTAGTGGAAACCAAATTACACTTGTTTTTCGCCGCAATAAGGGCAGAACTTTGATTTCTTGGAAATTGTTTTGTTACACTTGGAGCATAATCTTGTTTCTTCTCCAGGCTTGGGAATCTGAATTTCACGCGTTTTTTCGTAGCCGCCTCCCAGAGCGTAGAACCAAGTTGTTAATATTATAGGACTGATTATGGTTGTTGTGGATCCTATGATGCCTACTAAGATTGTTGCGGCAAGCAGAAGTGGTAAATTGAAGATTAGGAACTGATTAGTCATTGGCATGCCAAACATCATGCCCACCCCTAGATAATTGAAAGGCAATAATGCGAAGAGAGCTATAATGGTAAGGGGAATTGCAGCAATTGATGCAATTAGTCCTGATGCGAGCAGAACTCCCAAGGTTCTCATCTTATCATTTTCAGTAAGCATTTTACTAAAACTAAATGACTCCATCGGTCCGGTGTCTGAAATTACTATCGCTGGTAAAACCAACGTAAAAATTATTGCCAAGTATATTCCTGGAATAATAAGGAGGAGCATACCTAATCCAACAATCAAGCCGTAAACAAAGTAGGCTATGTACAATTTCCATGAGCGTCTGAGAACAAGTTTAAGATTCTGGATTAAGCTTGAACTTTTGCCCTCAATTATGTTCGAGGTTGCTTTAATAACTATGCCCTCAGCCACCACAATGAAGAAGTAGCCGACGAACAGGAGACCATACTGGACACCATAGGCTGTTGCTAACGCTGTTGAACTCTGAGAGGTGATGCTTGATAGTGAATAAGAGTAGCCGAGGAAATAAATCAGCGTATAAATAGAGTATATTAGACCAAAGGGAATCACTATTGAAGCAAATATTCTCTTCCAGATTCTCAAACCCGTGGAAACAGTTTCCCCTGCGGATGAAGGAATGTACGTAAGTGGCTCAGGCCGCCACCTCTCCCCTATCATGCCCACTAATCCAATAAACAAGCCTACAGCTATGAGTGCATAGCCAAAACTAATCATAGGATTCGAGGTAAGATTTGTAGTGTACTGCATACTTTGCCCAATTAGAATCGTGGGTTCACTGCCTGTATTTGTAATTTTTAATATAACGCCTCCAAAAGCCTGTGGAATTGGAAGGGCGGAAAAATAAGCTGCTAGAAGGGCGTTGTTAATCTCGATTAAAGGTGTTCCGCCCCAATCTGAAATCCCATATACCGCGATGTTAACCGGATTGTTGGAGGCAATAAAACCTCCAAAGTAGTTTATCGAAGTTAAAGGATAGTAAATAAACTGTAATACTTGTGAATCTGGTTGCATATAAATTACGAAAAAGTCCCCAACTTGGAACTCAAAACCGCCAATAGGTAGAGGAAATATCTGAGCGGGGTAGTTGTTGGGAAAAACTGTCTGACTCGGAAGCGTAAAAACAAGACCTACACCAAGCAATAGAAGTGAAATCCCTAGGGTTGTTAGAAAGATTGTTGACCCCTTCATCTGGCATTTTCTCCTTTTTTATTGCTTAATAGTGAAGAATTTAACTAATAAAATTAATTCATACATCCCTAAGCTATAACAGAACAATGAGTCTACTATTTATTATATGATGATTTGTTTTAGTTCTGTTAACTGTTAAATCCCGCTTTCCTTTCCCCTCCAGGAACCACTTTTTGGTGATTCCAACCCTGCTAGGCGTGAAATCCCCCTAAAACAAGGGGTTTAAACCCGTTTTCCCTCCACAAAAACCACCAGGGAAAGTTAACATAAAAGAATATAAAAATCAGAATATTATAAAAGGTAGACTTATTGTAACAGAATTAACATACAATAAATCCCCTATTTAGATAGATTTTTAAAAAATTAAATAACACAATAGAAACTATAGAAAAACCTACATAACCTTTAAACTTATTTCTAAATATCACAATGTTGATCCACAAGACCGGGAGTAGCATTAACTTGCCAATTAAACTGGTAGTTTTCGATGTAGACAACACCCTCTGGCAAGTCAGCATCACATACGCCTCCTTCCTTAAACCGCCTCTCAGAATCATTAAAACCGATGTAATCAGCGACTCCCAAGGTGAAACAGTCAAACTATTTCCCGGTATTCGAGAGATGCTAAAGAGTTTACAAGAAAAAGGCATTCTAATGTCAATAGCCAGTTTAAACGACCCCGAACCCAACATGGTCACCGAATGCTTCAAACTCTTCAAAATCAATTATTACTTCATCCACCCACAGGTTACCACAAGGGCAAAAACAGAAACATAAAAACAATCCTAAAACAAGTCAAAGAAAAAGACGGAATAGACATAAAATACTCCGAAGTAATATTCGTAGACGACCAAGAATTAAACACTAGAAGCGTAAAAAAGGATGTCCCGGAATAAAAGCAATACACCTAGGCACAGATATACAAAAAATAACCCAAATCCTAAACCTTCTATAAAATGCTTGAGTGAATTTGTGGGTGAGGTATGCTTTTGTAAAAACTGGGCACAGTTAACCTGGAGTCACCAATCATGGGCATTTGCTCCTGAGTAGCTTGTCCCACACCTCGTAATAGTTAAGCTTCTCGACGCCCTCCGGCTTCGAATGGGGTGCAACCGAGAGTCCGGTGTACCTTGAGGAGGCTGTTTCTTACTACGACCTTGGTTTCGATGTTACTGGCCAGCGCCTCCTCGACCAAGTTCTTGGCCGTCAGGTCGTTTCTAACCCAGCTGAACGCCCGGTTCACCTCTATGTGTGTTTCTAGGTCTTGGGTGTTCCAGTAGTACCCCCATACTCCATTGAGTTTTACCTTGTGTTCGTCGGCTATCAGGATCGGCGAGAGGCGGGGGTTAAATACTGTGAGTGGGTCGGAGGTTCTCTCGGCGAGCTTCTGGAATATTTTCCAGAGTCCCGCGCTGGTCAGGCCTACGTTGTCAGCTAGGTCTTGGCAGGAGACGCCTCTGAGTGTATATTCTTTGAGGGCTTTGCAGATTTTCTCGGGGTCGGTTTTTATGCCCTTGAAATTTTTTTAAAATAGTGTCCGTAGCTGGTGCAGAGGAATTTCTGTTTCTTGGCTTTATTGAAGCCTTTTCGCATCACGTGGGTGTTTGTGCCGCAGTTTGGGCAGGGTGGGTATCTTTTGTGTTTCTACTCGTGCATGATGGTTAGGATGGTGTAGCGGAGGCCACAGTTCTTGCACTTGTACTCCTGTGTGGTTGAGGCGTCCCGGTATTTTCTTGTGCCGTTTTTGCGTGAGGGGGAGCTGCAGTTTGGGCAGGGGAGTTCGCCGGACCATGTCTTGAGTTTCTGCTTAATCCTTGTGTCGCCGGGTTTTTCTAGGGTGTCTTTGATGAGTTGGGAATATGAATCCAAACAAATCACCGTGTCTATTTATAAAGGAAGAGGAGTATATACCTCTACCCGTGATTGGTGACCCTAGGTTAACTGTGCCAAAACTGATATAGTAATATTTATAAGCGACCCATCGGTGATTTACATTGTAAATTAACAATTGTGAATAAAAATTACTTGAAAAACTGCTCTGTTGCAAAATTTTACTTTTTCAAAAAATTTGATTATATTTTAAAATTTTTTCAAATTAACATTGTAAAATTAGAAAAAATTCATTAAATCCCATAAAAAAATAAAAAATAAGAATTATGCAACACGGCATGAAAAACGAAAAGAAAATAAGAGCCAAAAAAAACAAAAATAAAAAAAGAGAAGAGGAAAAAACAAAAAAGCCAAGATAACTACACAAGAAATGAAGATAGAGGAGAAAAAAGTTGAAACCAACACAATATAGTGAAAAAGTAAAAGAACACTTCAAAAACCCGAAAAACGTCGGAGAAATAGAAAACCCAGACGGAGAAGGAATGGTAGGAAATCCTCTGTGCGGCGATATGATGAAAATGACCATAAAGGTCTCAAAAGATGGAAAACTAGAGGATATAAAATTCAAAACTTATGGTTGTGGGTCGGCGATTGCTACTAGTAGTATGATTACTGAGATGGCTAAAGGCATGAGTTTGGATGAGGCTTTGAAGATTACTCGTAAGGATGTGGCGGATGAGTTGGAGGGTTTGCCTCCGATTAAGATGCATTGTAGTAATTTGGCTGCAGATGCTTTGCATGCTGCTATTGAGGATTATTTGGCGCGAAAGGAGCGTGGGGAGGTGGGTCCGCGGGCGAAGGCTGAGGGTTTTTTTGATTATGATGTGATTGTTATTGGTGGGGGACCTGCGGGTCTTACTGCTGCTATTCAGACTGCTGGTAGGGGTTTGAGTGTTGCGGTTTTTGAGGGTAAGTCTTGGGGCGGTGTTTTATCTACTATTTATCCTAATAAGAAGATTCTGAATTTTCCAGGGTTGCCTGATAATACTTTGGGCCGGGATTTTGTGACCAATTTGTTGAAGCAGGCTCGTGACCTAGGAGTTGATATGAAAAACGAGTTTGTGAGTGAGGTTTTTCCGGATAAGCTGGTTAAGACTGCGATGGGTGAGTATCGGGCTCGGGCGGTGATTATTGCTACGGGTACTATGCCTTTGGCTTGTGGTATTCCCGGTGAGAGTGAGCTCACTAAGGGTGATAAGAGTGTCTACTACTATGTAACTTATCCTGAGAAGTTTATGGGGAAGCGGGTGCTGGTTTATGGTAACGGTGAGCAGGCTTTGGAGTCCGCTCTGGCTCTGGAGAACATTGCGGATAAGCTCACTTTTGCTTATAAAGAGAAAGACCTTGTGGGTATAGATCGGGATGTTAAGACGATTAAGAGATCTGATAGGATTAAGCTTTTGGGGAAGACGGAGCTTGTGAAGATTGAGGGGGAGGATACGGTGGAGAAAGTTGTCCTGCATGATCTGGATGAGGATGAGGATTTTGACCTAGTGGTAGATATGGTGGTTCTCGCGGTTGGTATGACTCCTAATACTGATATTTATGGTAAATTGGGTGTTGAAACTGATGATAGAGGCTTTATAAAGGTAGATAAGGAGCAGAGAACCAACCTCGAGGGAATATACGCGGTGGGAGATGTAACTACCGATTTGCAGCTTTTAGTGGTGGCTGTTTCTCAAGGAGCTATCGCGGCTCATCGGGTTTCGGAGTATGTTCAGAAGCAAAAGGGTTTTTAAATAGGAAGAGGTAATTTCATTTGGAACGCGCCTCCTGTATCTACCTCCTTCCTTTGGGGCTCTCAATCAGTTACGCAGTGTGCAATTCGCGTCGTCTGTGTTACGTCTTTGAGGGTCTTAATATGGAGGCGTGATTCCTCCACTATCATATCTTAAGTTTCGCCAAATTGTTTTGTGGAGTGTTTTTCGGGAGGTGTTATTGTTATGGTTGATTTTAAGAATTTATTTGAGGATGCTGTGGAGTTTCATGGGCATACCTGTCTGGGTTTATTGATTGGTGTTAGAATGGGTGTTGCCGCCCTTAATATTTTGGACGTGGATCGGGTCTCTGATGAGGAGCTTTACGCAGTGGTTGAAAATGACTCTTGCGCGGTGGATGGTTTACAAACTGTTACCGGTGTTACTTTGGGGAAGGGTAATCTTTTGTTCAAGGATTATGGTAAGATGGCTGCTACCTTTTATCTTCGAAACAAGAAGAAGGCTATCAGGCTTGTCTTTAAACCAGAAAGTTTTGGGAAAATTGCTGACGAAAAAGATTTGAGAGAGGCTATGAGTGAGGAGAATCCGGAGAAAAAAATGGCCAAGTTTGCTAAAATTGTTAAACGTTTCGGGGACTTGCCGGACAATGAGGTTTTTGACATACTGTCGGTTGAAATGGATGAGCCGCCTATGGCTGAAATTAGACAATCGGTGAGATGCGAGAAGTGTGGAGAAATGACTATGGAAACCAAGTCAGTGGTCATGGATGGAAAGCATTTATGCATTCCCTGTTCAACCAATATGAATTACTATCGGGTAAAATAACTACATTCTTGTTAAACGAATAGATGAGCTTTAGCCTCAGAAATGCGATTTAAAAACTTTGTGTGGCTTCTTCGATTTTTGAGTCCATATTCAATTTTCGGTTTGGCGATTATTTTTAATATGACTTCCTTTGGGTTTTAGATATTGAGGTTCAACCACTGACTCTATGTTATCCAATGGATTCGAAGAACTGCTTTTGCATATTTTTATCGATAATGGATTTATTTTTATGCCAAGCATCTATTTTTTAGGGCAAATTATGAAAATCCCCATTTTTAGATTATAATACTTCTATGAAACCAAAATTATTTTATACTAAGCAGTACTAAAGAGAATATCTGTGATTTCAAAGTGTACTCGAGGTTTTAGATTTGGTAAAGATTACCAGATTGATGCTTATCGGCATTATTATTATCAGCTTTGGGCTGTTCGTTATAGCGGGTGCTTCGTTTACCCACTATACTCGGCAGGCTCCGATTAAGGCTCCCATAGTGAATGTTGGCACGGGATTAGCTTTTCCGGGTGCTTCATTTGGAGATGGTTACGCAATCTTCTCCGGACCTGACACGTCCCAAGTTATGTTTCCCTCTTATTCTTTCGAAATTTCCCTCTTCGGTAATGCTGCTGGTAGCAGTATCTTTATTGGAGGATTTTTTGTTGCTAGCGGGCCTATCAACTTTACCATAACTTCTCTTCTCCCGGGCGAACCTCTGATTTATAGAGTGGAAAACTCCAGAGTCGCGGCTTTCATTACACCGAACATGTACTTCCCATGGTTCTACAAAATAGAGTGGGAAAATAGCAATAGTCAATCACTAATCATAGTAGGTAAAAATTTAGCATTTGATCCTATTTCATCTATCTTCGGATCACCAAATCCTAATCTCGTTTTTGCACTTGGAGTGGCTGCTTTGGGCCTATTGGTTCTAGGAGTTAGTTTTTTTGGCCAAGAAAAGGAAAATAAAAAATTTAAATCTTCAGAATCTCGTAACGGTTTGTTTGGAATACTTGACGCCTCTTTAACAACTTGGAAGGCAGTGTTTTCCGAAGTTACTTTACCCTTCGCTATTCTGATAGCTCTTCAAGTAATTATTATCTCGATTGCGAGGAACGTATACCAGCTAGTGAATTTTGAACTATTTTCACTAATTAATCCATTTTACTCATCGCTCCATAGGAACGATTTACTCCTACAAATCACGCTTTTCAGTTTACCTATAATGTATTATCTAATAGCTCTCTTCAGCCTGCTATTACTCTTAACAGCAGAAGGAATGATCATAAAATACGCATACGATCACTTAACAGAAAATAAAACAACCCTTAAAGAAAGCCTAAAAACTGCTACAAAGTATTCTGGAAAACTATTAGGCGCCTTAACGCTTCTGTTCCTGATACTAATTGCAGGCTTAGCAGTTTTCATAATTCCCGGAATCTACCTAGCGGTAATCCTGTCACTGATTTTTCCAGCAATAATAATCGAAGGAATAGCAATCGACAAAGCGATCAAAAGAAGCATAGAATTAACACGAGGAAAAAAACTAGACACATTCAAACTACTAATCATCGGAGGCATGATAGCAATTCTAACCCTCATTCTAGCCTACCTAGTAGCCTTTAAGGTGGCACCAACAATACCCACAATAATCACACCAGCAAACTATTTCAGCATATCCTCCACCACCTTTGTTTACACACTACCTCCCATAATAGGATTCTCACTAATAATAGGCACTATAACCTCAACCACCATCCCACTCTCTATGATAATAATCACCGTCTGGTACCACCACCTAAAAAAACAAAAAATACAGTCACCACCCGAAAACAAAAAATCACAAAAACCTAAAAGAACCAATCAAAAATAAGAACAAGAAACAAAAACCATCAAAAAAATTCAAAAAATTAGCCAGCCAAACAAAATAAAATTATAAAATCATCTAAAAAATACCACAGAAGATACTAACTCCCTATTAGATTTCCTGCAACCGTTGTCCGAAACTTACCCATCTAGGACACTTCCAGACGATAGATTCGCAA
>NZ_JBRAKS010000134.1:0-10100 GCF_052745115.1 Candidatus Jordarchaeum sp. | reverse complement strand
CGGCGAGCTTCATGAAGAAACTCATAGAAAAATACGGCTGAAAGGTGCTGTTTGTGAGTGACGGAGGGAAACAGTACTCCTGGGTGGCTCAAAGTGTAGGAGCCTGGCAGATGTGGATGAAGGGTGGTGTACGCAGCTACGTGGAGCGCTGGTTCCGCACCATAAAGGACCGCTTGAGGGTGTTCAGCTGCGCATTCCCTCGGGGCAGCAGGGGACTGGAGAATGCCCGCACCTTTCTCCGCTTCTACGCCTACTACTACAACCACGTCCGACTCCACCATTCCCTGAAACAAAACATTCCCATACCCTCAAGGAAAAGCCCCCGCATCCAAAAACTACAAAAGGCGCTCGAGGTGAAAAAACCTTAAGTTGACAATATCGTTCAGGCTTTGAGACAAAATTAGTTTATCTTTCTCAAAAATCCCACCTCTTTTAAAAAAATTTTTATCACCTTGTCTACATTTAACTACCTCTGGGAAGGTATGAACTCTACTTTCTTTTTTCAATCGCCTTATATGTCAGTTGTATACTTTTTTCTATCTTGCTTCATTAAGCTTCGGTTTGGCAAAAAATTTAATAAATGGTTTTAATATCTTATTTTCCTTATTACCTCTTTACTTTTCCTCTAAATTTATAGTTTAGAGAATTTAAATTTATGAAATGCGTAGTTAATTTTTAAAAAGCTCCCCAAATAGGATGGCTCGTTTAAGATTTAATACAAACTAACTTCGGTTATACTTGAATTTGAAAATTTAAAAAATAGTATTTTAGAACACTAGGAAATTTTTCAGAAACAAAGTGCCAGCACTAACCGATGAAACATGATGCACTAAGATATTTAAATTTAGAAACCTGGAACCAAAATTTATTTATTGGAGACAAGAAAGTTGATTGGGCAAAATGATGATTTAGTAAAGCATGATAATTCTTTTAAAAAGAGAAGCTTATCCATGTTTGAGGGAGCCGCAAATACAGTAAAAAGCTTGAAAACTGACATAGAAGAACTTCTTAAAAACTATTATGTTAAGCCTGAAGTCGTCGCAAGAATGACTCCAAATATGGATGAATGTTATAACTATCTCCATCAATTAAAACTAAAGGTTTTAAATTCAGAACTTTACTGCTCATTGCAAAATATTTTCGAGAAACTTTCTTTTGTATATGTTTCAATAGAAGCCTATCAAAACGGATTTCTTTCTCTACCCCTATTGAAGTCAGCCTTAAAAAAATCTGGAATCATAATAGAGTTCGAAAAAATTGTTTCAATAATAGAAATGCAATATAAATAAAAAACATTGGATAAAAAAAGGGAAGTTGAAATCAAAAAGCGAATGTGCAAAATATGTCAAAAAAACAAAATCAAAAAATAAAGTGCTAAGGAAGTTAGAGGACTATGAGTATTAAAATCTCAATTCCCAGAGAGATAGAAAAATTCCTCGAAAACCCTTCCACCTCTCTCCTTATTAAGGGTGAGCCGGGAACTGGAAAAACAATTCTAGCTCTGTCCATCCTTGCAATTTTGAAAAAACCAAATAACTTCTATGTGACAACACGGGTAAAAGCCCAGACACTCAATTTAACTTATCCATGGATCACGGAAAAGATCCACCCAAATCACATAATAGATGCCTCAAGAAAAATTTTCCCCTCAGAGGCTGAGAGGGATGTCCTCCACTTTATTGAATATTCTGATAAACCCACCTTTATTAAACAACTTTACCAGATGATTTCGGGAAAAGAGGATTCTCTTGTTATCTTGGACTCCCTTGAGGGTATTCAGGATGTACTAGGCGAGAATATTTATTATGAACTATTTGAGATTTATAGAGAAACTGGTTCACGTTTTATTTTTGTGAGCGAATACGAGGACATGAAGGAATTAGATTATCTAGTTGATGGGGTGGTATTGTTAAAAAGGGTGATCTCCACCGACATGTTCCTGAGAGATTTGCAGATAATGAAGCTGAAGGGTACCTGCTGCGAGTTAAATACCTACGTCTTTACCCTCGTGGATGGAGTTTTCAGACACTTCGAACCATTTCAACTCCCTACGACAATCGAAAAAAAGAGATTCGAACCACTACCAGACACTGAATCCCACTTTTCAACTGGAAGCAGAGATTTAGACCAAATTCTAGGGGGAGGATACAGAAAAGGGTCAGCAGTGCTACTAGAAATTGGAAAAAATGTTAGTCGAGAAGCATACTTTCATATGTTAGTACCTACCGCTCTTAATTTCCTTTCAAAGGGGAAAGGGATAGCGGTGGTACCTTCTCTTGGAACAAGTAAAGAGATGGTGCTCTCTGCCTTGTCCGATTTCATAGGAGAGGAGGAGAAAAACAGAATTACCATAGTAGAAAAGAAATGGGGACTTGAAAAACTCTATAAAAATAAACGAGAGCTCATAGAAGATTTCTACTATCAATTCGAAGAAATGCTCAGAGTAATTGAACCTGAAAGGTATCTTGCATCATTAGGCTTGGACTCTCTTTTTGTGAAATACGAAGAAGGACTGATCGAAGTTTTAGAAGAGGTTCTAAACGGAACTCAAAAGAAAAGAGGGTTAGCATTGTGCATCTCTAAGTATGGGGTAAAAGGGATTGATGAAGTTGCAAACATGGTTAACTATCACTTAAAAATTGAGGAGATGGGCGGGGTGTTTATTTTCCATTCATTAAAACCCAAATCTGGCACACACGTAATAGAAGTAGACTACACACAAGGATATCCTCAACTAAAACTAGTACCCATTGTGTGAAAAAATGTTAAGGGAGGATTTCTAGGAAACAGGAACATTCGACTATGGCTATATTCCACACAAAAACTGTTCAAGCTTGGAAAGATGGTAACTTAAAACATACATAAGCTTTGCTTCTTAGACAAACAACCATAAACCTATGCGTTTCAGACAAAAAATGAAAAGGTTTTTTATGGCAAACCCGTATACACTTGCGCGTTTTAGACAAATTATGAAAATCTTTAGTTTTTCATGGGAAATAAACGGCAATATTCTTTAAAGACTTCATAAAGGAATTTTTAAATTATGTTGTACTCATACTGATCATGATGGTTTGTATATAAAAATATTTAAAAGTAACCTAGAACTGTGTGGTTTTTAAATTGTGATTAAAGGTTTACTTTTAGATCTTTTTTTTCAAAGTTTGTAACTGTTAGGATCTGGGTTATTTTCGTTGCGGGCAGCACACTGATTTTTTGGTCAATGAATTCTTTCAGTTTTTCCCTGTCTTCCAAGAAGACCATGATTAGAGCATTTTCTTTGCCCGCGGTTTCACAGACGAATCTCACCTCGGACATGTTTTTGAGAGTGGTTAAAACCTTGGTTAGCTCTGAAGGCTCAATTTCCAAGAGGAGGAATGACGTTTCTTCTTTGCCCACTTTTTTTGGATCCACTATGGCCGTGATTGTCTCTATTATCCCGCTCTTAATCAGCTTGTTCACTCGGTCCCGGATGGTAGCGTCGCTCACCTTCATCTTTCTGCTTATCTCGCGGAAAGAGGCCCGTCCATCACTTTGCAGAATGTTTATAAGGTGAATGTTTAATGGGTCTAATTCTATCTCTCTTCTTCTTGAGGGTTTAATCTCCGTCAGTATGGGCCTGTAGGCTAGTAGGTTCACTATGCTGGAACGCATTCCTCTATTAAACTCAAAAGAGTACACCTCTCGCTTCTCAGCCTCCTCAACTCTGAATTCAGAACCGCAGTTAAAGCAGCGCATCTGATTCACAGGGTTGGAAAAAAAGGAACCACAAGAATTACACATACTGGTCACTGCAACATTGTAGTCTTCCCCCTCCGAACGCAGTTTCTTTCGGCACTTCGGGCAAAAGAGCATAGTGTCCTTCCCAAATTTTTCCTTCAAATCGATAATCCCACACTCAAAATGCTCCACCACAGTTCTGAGGTTGATGTTTCCGCTTCCACACTTGGGACAGATTAGCCTCAAATGAATATCAAAGTTCTTACAATCAGGGCATATAAGCATAAAATCCAGTATGTTTTTACTTAGAATGTTTAATGTGCTTAGTCTGCACAGTATTTCAAAAGCTTCTACGCTGCTCATCTCTAAAATTTTTTCCGCTTCAGGATATCGAAACCCTAGACTAGCTGAACTTGAGTACTGGGGTAAAAATTCCAAATCTGGCTTAGCCAACAGTCTATCAATAAGCAGCCAAACCCGCTGATCCGACAGAAAATAAATTAACTCTTCCATTAGGACACACTCTACTTCACATCTAAGAATCCCTCAATTATAAAAGAATTCCAAACAAATATACTTTTTTATCCCAGAAATATCCCATAACAACCGTCAAAACTACACCATCCCACAAATTATGCCAAAAATCTTCAGAAACCGAGATGAAACAAAGTAAACTCTACCGTAGGGAAATAGGAATTTAACCAAGGAATTATTATAGTTAGTGTTAGCTAAGCACGGGGCCAACTCCCTAAATTTTCTAATAAGGACAAAAAACGGTATTATTTCAGATTAGTTTTTATAAAGGATAAGTGAACTATTTTGTTATAACCCATTTTTCGCGGATTTGAGAATCCTTTAATGGGGTTGCGAAGCCTCTTATCATCAAACTTCCTCACTTTTAGAGGACCCCTATATTAAGCCGGTGAAACCGCAACAACACCGCCGAACACATTGAGAGGAGCACAATTATCCAAATAGCCTCGTAGAATCCGCGAAATATGGGTTACAGCGCATTTATAGTCTCGGTGACTGTAGCATGTATTTTCGTTTTTAGCAATACGCTGTACAATAAGGATGTTTAGGGTTATCTATTACAAAGTAGATCCCTGCAGGGTTAAGTAAAGCTATAATAAGTAAGAAATATATACAGCAGACTACTTATCTCTTATATAGAACAAAAATTAATAAAACGGCAAAAATTTTTAATGCAGTGAGGGAAACAAAAATGGTTACGGTTGAAACTGTACCTTCTGGTATTCCTGGCTTGGATGAAATGTTGAATGGCGGTTTACCTAAAGGAAGAGCAATCCTAGTTTCAGGCGGTCCAGGGACCGGAAAAAGTATTCTGTCCGCACAATTCATATACAACGGTGTTAAACAGTATGATATCCCAGGCATCATAGTGAGTTTAGAAGAACCAGCAAAAACAATAAAAGAAAATCTAAGTAGCTTTGGGTGGGATTTGGATAAACTTATTGATGAAAATCTCTTGGCGATAATAGATGCGGCTCCTATACAGAGAAGCACGGATGCGGGTGATCGAATTTATGAAATTTCTGCTGAAAGCCATCCAATTCTGGGTGAAAGGTCTTTCAATATTGAGAATCTCATATCAGTCATCCACGAGAAGAGAAGAGAGCTAAAAGCTACAAGAATAGTGGTAGACTCCATAACAAACCTCACACTACAACACAGAGAACTTTTTCAACTCAGACAAGATGTCCTTACTCTTGTACGCTCCCTTAAAACAACTGGAGTAACATCACTTCTCACAGCCGAGAGCCTAAATGTGCATGAGATGGGGCGCTACGGTCTGGAACCCTTCATAGCGGAAGGAGTAATCTTGCTCTACATGCTAAGACAGGGAAACACTAAAATAAGAGCACTGGAAATAATGAAAATGCGAGGATTAAATCACAGTATGGATGCAGCCTTCTTTAAAATAACAGAGAACGGCATAATGCTCTATCCCGAAGAACGGGTTTTCAAAGAAGATGTCCGAGGAATCATCTGGTAAACAAATGAAAAGAAGATAATTAAATTTTAAATTAATACAGTTACAAATTTGTATAGTGTAATCCATTTACATAGTTTCGGTTCACCTCTACCCAGCTACTCTTCAGCATCTAATACTAAATTCCTATAATAATCGTGCCCACCTCCTTAAAAGGCTCCTATCACAACTTTACCGATAGATAAATTCTTCCCTAACTCAAAATGTGCCCATAAAAATTATAAGGAGAATAATTGTCCTCATTTTTCACATTGTTTCTTGATTAATGTGTTTAATTGCGTGGTTAATAGGGTTTACTTATGCACTTTGCGTGAAAATTTTTAATTAATTCTAAGAATGTTATTATAACCATTATTTTTTTAAAAATTTTTAATTTATGTTAATTCACAAATTTTAGCGTTTAACATATTTTTTTGTGATTACATGTCTAAAAAAATTGTTGTCAATATGGTCAAGGATTCATACAAGCTATTAAGTTTTGTCAATCCTGAATATTCCGACAACGCTATTAGATATGGATTTCAAAATAGTATGAAAATGGTTAAAGGGTGGTTTAAAATTGGAGTATTTCAACTTTTCTTTTAAGGTCTTAGTTTTAGGAGATGGAGGAGTTGGCAAGACAAGTCTATCTCGCAGGTTTGCTACTGGAAAGTTTAGCGAGGACTACATTTCAACCATAGGTGTTAATCTCTTTAGTAAAACCATTACAGTTAATGGTAAGAAAGTAAAGTTGCTTCTTTGGGACCCTGGTGGTCAGGAGAAGTTTAAAAACTTGTTGCCGAAATACTATGAGGGGGGATCCTGCGGACTAGTGGTTTATGATGTAACAAAACCTTTAACCCTTAAAAAATGCAGCTGGTGGATAAATGAAGTCATTAGACACTGTGGTAAAATTCCCTTAATACTAGTAGGTAACAAAATTGACCTAGGAAGGCAAGTTTCTACAGAGGAGGGAAGAGCGGTTGCAAACAGCTTAAATTTGCACTTCATCGAAACCTCAGCTAAGAACCAAACCAACGTTGAAAAAGCCTTTTCTCTATTAGGTGAAATGGTTCTAAAAACCTGAATGCACAAGTGTAATTAAGAATCTTCCTTTCAATAAATGGGCTTAAAAAATAACTATATCCGCAATTATTGGATATTCTCTGTTCTGTCCTCTGTTCCATTATACCTTCTTCGGGTTATATTCCTTGTTATGGAGTCGAGAATCGGGGTTAAAAAAATTATTTCTGGTAGTGTTCCGTCCCTTTTTATTATGGAGTACTGTTTTTCCTCCGGGTAGGGTACTCCTGAGGCGTGTTTCAGTATCTGTAGGTAGTTTTGCCGTCTGTGGTCTCTGAATTCAGTTCTTGAAAGGATTACGGTGTTTGCCAACGCTTGTATTCTTCTCTCCACCATAATGTTTGTAACACCTTGAGATAGGAGGTAATACTCTATTGTTCTACATCTCATTGCTTCTCTAATATTTTTATTAAAGAATTGAATTACCTCATTTTCTCCGAAATTTATGAAAAGGGGACTGAGTGAATAGAAGCAAACCAAAGGAGTAGGCTCATTCTTGCTGCTGTTCTGGAGCAGGTCGTTTCTCGCATTTTGCATAGCTAAGAATATGTCAAATAATTGTGAGTAATTTGCGATGTAGTATTCGGTGTTGTAAACGTTTCTTGGCGAAATGCAATCTATAATTTTAAAGTTCTGCAAATTGATAATACCCTCAAATAAGCTTAAAAATCGGAGGGAAGAAGGCGATGTCACCACAAGAAGAACGTTCCCCCCTTGATGATAATGGTTTCGTATTATCTCTAAAAGAATAAGCTCATACCCCGATCCGATATCATGCATAAAGAGAACGGTTTCCCCACCATTTATCCCACCATAAAGTATCTGGTCCAATTCTCTTATTCCAGTAGATTCATTTTCAATCATTTGACCCCCTTCATTTGGGGTTAAAATCACCGATTTGCATTTATAAGATTTACATTACAGGTATTTAGCTGAGATTATTCTCAAATCGATTGAATCTTTTTAGAGTTTAGTGCTGTTAGCACATTGAATAGCATAATTTTCAATATGGTATATTATACTATGTTATGTTGATTTTTTTGGAATAATATATATTTTTCGGCTCTGAAATTGGATATTTCGCAATTAATTTTGAATTAATCGCAATAAATAAAATTTAATTTTGCGAATAAAATGAAATTAATTTATTTAAAACATCATGGTGCATTTTAATCATAAAAATTTAAATGATACTATCTTAATATATTAATAATTCAATTCTCCTCTGGTGATGCAGATTTACTTGATCTACATCTCTTTTTTATGGCTTTAAATCGGGAAAGAATTCTTATGGATGCTCGTTTTAAAGGCAAGATCGGATCATTCTCTATTACCCTCTCCCTTTCTAGGAAAGTTTATAAATATTATATTTCAATTCGAAACTAGTAGGTGAAATTGTAGTGTTCTTATTTTTGCGTAGTTTGTTTGTGTTTGTGGAGTCTATTTGCGTAGTATTTTGTTTTTAATTTTTCTGGGAAATTTTCTAAATTTTAAAAAATAATTTTTTATTGGTAGTTTTTTATTTTTTATGGCTTTGAATACTTTATACTTGGTGAATGATATGCCTAAGGGAATTGTTGTTGTCAAGTGGGATAATAAGGTTGGTCCGGTGATTAGCGCTAAGTATCCTGAGAACATTCATTTTGATATGAATCTTGCTCTGAAGGTGTATACTACTCACTTTGCTGGTTCCTCGTCACCATTTTCCATTCTAGATACTGGACAGTGGCACATTGCAAGTTATTATCTTCCTCGTGATAAGTATCTCTTTGCTCTGGTGCTTGATGAGGATGAGAGTGGAGAAAAATACGAGGAAAAACTACTAGGAGTAGCAGAAAAATCATCTAAGATTTTACAAGAGAGAAGTGTTCTTGATAATTTGCCTGAGATTTACTTGGAGTTAAAGACTGCTGGATTCGCCTTTAAGAGAAGTAAACTGTATGAAAAATCAGAAACTCGGGTGCTCCTAGAAAAGTTTTTGGATAATTCTTTAGAAGTGCTTGAACCTACCTTTAACTGGGATGAAGGATTCAGATATATTGACGCAGAAAAGATTACAGGTCTCGATCCTATTGATACCAGAGTATTGCTTGAAACTCTCAGTAGGAATAAAATCCTGAATAGGAAATCTTTCGATTCAGCCATTGCTTGTCCTAATTGTGGTTCATATAAGATACGAGTTCGCTACCGTTGTCCTTACTGCGCTTCTTTTAATGTTCAAAAGAGCAACTTTATTGAGTGTTTTCTATGTGGTGCTGTAGATTCCGAAGAGCTTTTCTTGGGAATATATTATGGGGAACCCGATAAATACTACTGCCCTAAATGCGAGAAAGAGCTTAAAGGCTTGGGTTTGGATTATCGAAAAATACCGGCTCAGAATAGGTGTGAAAACTGTAAAAAAATATTCACAGAAATTAGTGTTTCAGTTCAGTGTACTGAATGCAATTACGTTGTTAGACTTGCAGATGCTAAAATTGTTGAAGGCCCGTTATACTCGATGAATCCCGAGTTCATACATGAGATTGAGAGACAGATATCAAGTATAAAAGTGAGAAGTGCTATTGCTGACTTTTTCAGGGAGAAAGGTTGGCAAGTGGAAGCACCAGGAATAATTGTGGGCGACAACATTAACTACGAGTTCGATATTGTAGCCTCGAGGCCCGAAATAATGGATAAGGATTGGATAAAAAATGTCCTGCCAGGGGGAAAAATTGCATTAGATCTCGTTGAGGATTCAGAAGAGGTAAAAACGGAGAAGGTTATGGGATTTGTTGGAAAAAATGCGAGTATTGCACCGATTCAGTATATATTAGTATTTATACCCGGGCTTTCAGACGAGGCAAAACAACTATTAGGGAAACAAGATATTATGTACTGTGAGAAAGATATAGAATTCACAGAGATACCTCCATTAATTGAAAGCATAGCATCCATCGATTTCTCCGAACTTCTCACATAGAAAGTGGTGTATAAAACAATCTCTACAGTATCCGAAAAGGCTACAGATTTCAGACACTAATAATAAACATCTTACTAAAGTTTTGCGGTATTTAAGTTATTAGGTCATTTTATTATCATACTCACCACTTGCTCAATCGACATCCCGTCGGCGGCCATCTGGTAGACCCACTGGATGATGCTCTGTAGTAGGTCCATGAAAGCCTGCCTGCACTCCGCCCCGATGGTCTCAATCGGACTTAACCCTCTTATAGAGTCTACTCCTGCAAACCAAGAGTTTGAGGAGGCTGTACACCTGGCAGTATTTCCGAATTGTTAATTTTATTTTTATTTGAATTTGGTTTTGTTT
>NZ_JBRAKS010000133.1:8201-10173 GCF_052745115.1 Candidatus Jordarchaeum sp. | reverse complement strand
GGTTCTAGACCCCGAGGAAGTTGTGAATAAGCCGATACTTACTGTTGGTTCTGGTCCTAGTATGCTTCCCTTAGCAGTATTGGAAATCGGTGTTTCGGAGAAGAACATGAATGATGTGATCGGTGTGGACATGGGGGGAACCAGTTTTGACGTGGCTTTTGTAAGGCAGGGAGAAATACCTCTTAACCGAGAATCCAAAATAAGGCCAACAGAAGAAGGCGGCGATAAACTGGGTATAGCCAAAGTAGACGTTGAGAGTGTAGGTTCAGGAGGCGGAAGCATAGCCTGGATTGATTCAGCGGGATATTTACACGTAGGTCCGCAAAGCGCGGGGGCAGATCCAGGTCCCGCATGTTACGGCTTAGGGGGAGTGGAGCCCACAGTAACCGATGCGAACCTGGTGCTAGGCTATCTGGATCCAGATTACTTTCTAGGTGGCAGAATGAAGATTTACGCCGACAGGGCGGAGGAGACAATAAGAGAAAAAATAGCAGCCCCGCTCAGCATTGATGTGGTGGATGCCGCTAGTCGTATCTATACCACGGTTAATTACGATATGATTGCTGCTTTGAGAAATTTAGCTATTAGGAGAGGTATTGATCCTCGGAAAATGCTCTTGGTTGGTGGGGGAGGAGCCTTTGGAATACATGCTGCAGAGATAGCGAAAGAAATAGGAGTGGAAGAAATTCTCATACCCAAAATGGCCGGAGTACTAAGCTCCTATGGAGGACTAGTTTCAGATATCAAGCAGGACTTTAGGGCTACATGCTACACTAGAAGCGATGCCTTTGACTTTAAGAGCGTAAACAGCGCGCTAACTGAACTTGAAAATAAGGCTGCGAAATTCTTAGAAAGAACCAAAGTACCCCCCAAAAATAGAGAATTCAAGTACTTTGTAGAAGCCAGGTATCCTTACCAAGTCCACGACCTCGATATTCCACTAAGAACTAACAGAATAAATCAGGAGAATCTAAGCCAGTTAATCCAAGATTTCCACGACGTGCATTTCAGATACTACGCAGTTAAGGATCCAGAATCACACATAGAGTGCATAAACTGGAGAGTTATAGGAATCGGAAAGATTAAAAAGCCACAGATAAAAGAATTGCCCCATTCAAATGAGAATGGTTCTGCAGCCTTAAAGGGTAAGCGGAAAGCTTACTTTCGAGAAGTTGGGGGACTCGTTGAAGTATCAGTTTATGATGGAGATAGATTGGGGTTCGGCACCAAAATTAAGGGACCCGCAATAATTGAGGAACCTATAACAACAATATTAGTCCCACCAAAAAGTAGCATCACAGTTACCAAGTACAGCAATTATTCAGTAAAAATCACATAAAAGATTCTCAACGGATGGTCGAGGGATAATAGTATTAAAATAAGTTTTTTCTTCAAATTTTTATCATTGAAATAATTTTGAATCCATAAAAACTATTTTTAGTAAAAAAATGAATGGATAAAAAATTATGATTCTATAAAAAATTGGGTAATATTTCCAATTTTACCGAAAAACACTTCTTCCACATTGAAAAAATATAAATAATGTTTGTTTCACTAACAAATACTTAGAGAACAATTTCAATAAATTCAAAAATAGCCTTAAATTTAAAAAGTTCTCAATGATAAATAAGGGAAAGCAGAATATAATCAACATTATTTGAAATTTTCCCAAAAAAATGGGGGAAAACTCCATTGGACAGAAAGAAAAAGGCAATTATTATATCAAGTCTATTCATAGTCTCACTCTTCCTCATAGTAACAGCGATTCCGCCAACCCCCCTCATACCCGCAATGTCAGGATCCTCCAATTATTTACCAGTAATAGGAGCAAAAGCCGACCCCACAAGTGATGACTACCCCCCATGGTGGAACACGAGCTACAAATACAGACAGGAAGTGATTTTCAACAACACAGCAAGCCCATACGCCGTCGTAAACACACCAGTAGACGTTTTTATGACCTTTGCCAGTG
>NZ_JBRAKS010000133.1:0-8101 GCF_052745115.1 Candidatus Jordarchaeum sp. | reverse complement strand
ACGTTTCACTTAATGGAGGCAAATTATACGTCAGTTATAACAATGTCAGTGGTTCGAACCAGTGGTCATACAGCAACCAGTTCCACTGGGACCCAGAGTACCATGTCTATGGCAAAATATTACGGGTTTTTGACTACACTTGGGTATGGAGTACTTCTGGTAATCCTGCAGATAGTTATGAAACTCCAGAACAGGGTCCATTGTTCATTATGTTTGAAGTTGGCACCAACTTGACCGGGGGCGGAGCCTCAGCGCCATCTAATATTGGTTATGCAAATGTCACTTACAGGTTCTTTAAATGGGGCTGGATCACTGAAACAAAAACAACCATTACTTATGATTTCAAATATGGTCAGTGGTGGGGATTTTGGAATAGTTATGATGAAGGGTTGCATATTGGAAACAGTTGGAGATTTGTACGTCAACTAGATGAGGGACGATACAAGGATGGAAATTACCCATATACTCATTCTATAGACCCTTATACGCAGGTTTATCAGATAGGCAAACCATATTGGTTTACAATTTATGATTCCGGTACTGGTCGAGCCGCCGGTGTGGTAGATTTGATTGTTCCAACTGTTAGCAGTGGTCCTAAAGGCTGGCAGTATGTAATAGATGGAACTGATTCCCCAGAACAGTGGAAAAGAGAGTGGCCCAGTCTCAAGCTGAAAAATGGCGGCTATGTATTTGAAAAATATGCATTCTATATCTGGGACGCCTCTGGAGGCAAACTTTCTCCGTTCACAAACTTTGCGGATGGAGTGAGTGCTATTCAGAGAGAACAATATCCTTTAGGCATCACTGTTTCGGCTGAGGAGTATATTCACTATACTGTTAATGTCCACGTAACTGATCATGATGGAAGTAACCTGGCAAATGCAAACATAACCGTCAACGCTTCTTCACCGTTTAGCAAAATTACCAATTCTACTGGTTGGGCCACATTCTACCTTGAGCCCAGGACCTACAACTTTAGCGCGGTATGGAATGGGAACACAATCTACGAGTACTACGTGAACTCCACAATCAGGACAATCGATGCACATGTGAACATTGACTTGGTTTTTGACAACATTACTACTCTGTGGTGTAGAACGCAGTATTTACCGGATGGTAACCCCATTCAAAACGCATACGTTAATTTGACTCTGCAAGGGACAACGACGTTGGTTGATTCGGCTCATGTTAATTTAACTGGTTGGGCTGAGTTTCACATAAATAGGTCCAGTTGGTTTGGTAACTACGATGCCAAAGCCTACTACGATAACGGTACCCTCATTGACCAATATTTAAACCAAAACATTGACAGCAGTACTACTCTCTATTTCAATGTTACATTAGCTGCTGAGCAAAAGTACACCTATATTTTGGCTAATGCAACTTCTGTTAATCCCACTTGGGGAGAAGATGTGGTCTTAAAAGTTTACTGGAGAGATTCGAATGGAAACAATCTCAACACCTCAAACCCCTACGTTGGAGGAACTTTTAACTGGACTCTAAAATTCATTAATGGAACATTTGTAACTGAACTAGTAGACTTGACTCCCCAGGGCTCCGGCTCAGACATATACTACTTAGTTAGTTTGTCCTTCTCGCTATTGTTCGGTGGGGAAACATACCAAGTCTACATGAGCGCAGCAGCAGAAAACTCCACATATCTACCCGCCGCGAATCAGACCATTGTTTATGTTCAGGCTGCTACTTTCAATGTACAGGTGGCTCCGCTTTCTGGTCCTTACTATTGGAAGCATTCGGATATTCCTCTGTGGGTTTATGTTACTAACGATGCTACTGGTGTGCCGGTTTCCTCTGCAACCGTGTCCTTTTCCATATTAGGGACGTCGGTTTCTGGTTCACTGATTAACTCTGGTTCGGGTAACTATACTTACACGATTCTAAAAAGTGTGGTTGAGTCCAGCCTTTCTGCTGCCACTTATGGTTTGAGGTTCAATGTTTCAAGTGTTAATTATACTGCTTACAGTACGATTACTCAGCTTGTGATTACTCCCGCGCAGACAGAGTTTCTATATGCTTCTTTGCTAATAGGTACCTACGGAGACGCTTTGCCCATTTCCGTAATATACAGAGATAGTGTGGATGGGACTCCACTTTCCGAGGGCACTGTTAGTTACTCTGTTGTGAATCAGCCAGTTTATGGCAACCTCTTTCCAGATCCCTCCACTGGTGGTAATTGGACTGCTAATTTCAATTCTACGTGGCTTTATCCTGGCTATTACGTTTTGAGATTAACGGCGTACAGTACCAATTATGAGGGGCACACCGATTTTATTCCCTTGGTTATTCAGCCGATTACGATGGAAATAGTGTCTGAGGACATAATTTCCAAGCGGGTTAATGATGAGCTGTTAATCAGTCTTCAGCTTAACGACACTCATAATGCTGAGCTTGTCCACAATGCAACGGTTTGGTACACGATCAAGACCAGCAACGGGACTCTTATTGTGCCTGCCAAGTCTCTCATTGACCCTCTAGATAATGGAACATATTCTGCTTCGTTGACTCTGCTACCCAGTCTCACTCCTCCCGGTAATTATAGAATAGAGATTTCTGCTGTGAAGGAGAATTACACTGCATCCAAAAAAGTTATCCAGCTGATTGTTCAAGGTATTCCGACCGTTATATCGGCCTCCACATTTTACCTATCATCTCTAAACAACCCCGCAGTGTTCTTCTTTAGCAACTTTGGACAAACAGAAAACAACATGCCATTCGCAATATTTATATTTAGATATGCAGATAGCACAGGGTCGATGATACCGAACGCCTCCATTTCTGCAAGTGGCTTGCCTCTGTTCTCTCTAGGCGACGGTAACTATGCTGTGATTATTCCAACCTATGGTTTGCCCGCATCAGCTTATCCCATTGTGGTCAGTGGAAACGCATACCTATACGAGCCACAACAGTCGCTTTTCCTCTTGCAAGTGAAGGAGAGATCAGTTCTAATTCCATTAGTGAATATTCGTGTACCTTTCACCATGTTTCTAGTTATAATCTTCTCTATAGCGATACCCGTAAGCTTGTTTTCCACTTACTCTTATGTGAAAAGAGCAAGGATTCCTGCTATTATTCGGAGAATTGACCAGTTAATAAAGGCCATGAGTCGCGGAGAGAAGGTTGATGTGAGATTAGTCCCGCGTGAGAGTGTGATATCCAAAGTTCTGGCTTATGAAACGAGTATTATAGGTGTGGAGCCCAGAGTTGAAGGGTACGTTCCTGTTGAACTTGCAGACCGCTTAGTACCTTTACTGGTAGAGTCTGGAATGGCAGAAAACGAAGCCTATGCACTAGTTACGGAGCTGAAGAAAGCAACCCCAGTGGACCGAGAAAAACTTTTAGAATCTGTCGGTGTACCAAGTGAGATCAGTGCCCGAATTAGCCAGATCCTCGAAGAGGAAGAAGAAAAACCAGAAAAATTTCTTAAAACCAAAGAAACACCACCTGAACCAGAGGAAAAACCGGAAAAAGGATCAAAAAAGGAAGAAGAAACCGAATCAGCTGAGGAAGAAACAGAGACTGAAGAAACTGAAGAAACCGAAGAGACCGAAGATGAATCTTAAAAAAAAGGGTAATAATAAAGGATTCATCTATTTGGGTCTAAAGGAAAAGCAGTGATAAAACCTTTATATTTTTTTATTTTTTTACTTCTTTAGTTAATAATTAAAATATGATATTATGTTATTGTGCTTTTTTTACTATTTTAGGTATTATCTGGAATTGTTTTCTAAATATTTATTAACTATTTTTTACAATTTCTATGGTCGGCATTCACAACACTTTCCTTAACTTTTATGTTAGCAAATCTTGTATTTTTTCAGCAGCTTAAAAGGCCCAGTTCTTAGAGTAATTTGTCTTATTCGGCATTTTTGTTAAAAATTTTGGGGTGTAAAAGTCTTTTGTACACTTAGGTTTGGAGTGTCCTCTCTCACATTTTTGAACACTTCCCCGCATTTTGCCCCTCTTGGTTTTTGCCTCCGGGGTTTTTCCTCCTCCTCTTCTATTTTGAATTCTCCGGGTTCCAGTAGGCGTATGTGGGTTCCTCTGCGTCTGGCCTTGTTTTTTCTGCGGGGTTTTCCCAGTTGTGGTGGGGTAGGGTTACGCATTGCTCTCTTCTTATGTGGATTATCCTCAGGGGATACAATTAATTAGGCGTTACCTTTCGTGTGCATGTTCGGAAAGTGTTTTACGTCTCTCTGGTGGAAGCCTTTTTTGCGGTGATTCTGCCTTGTGGAAAACGCCGAATTGCGCCCCTAATGAGAGTAATTGAGCCGAAAAACGCACAACGCACAACAGGTGTCAATCAGTTAATAGTGTCTCAGGGTGGTCAGTAAGGCATAAATAGGCAGAAATGAGAGCAACTGTTGGGCAGAATGAGAATAATTGTTTAGAGTAGTGTTTCTAACATTTTTTATTAATTATTTAAAGGCGAAGCACTACTCCAACTTTTAGGTTAAAATTACACAAAAGACTTTTACGCCCACATTTTGTTACGTGAATTTTCTCAGACTGGATTCGAAAAGTTTATGTTCAAAAATTCCAAAATAATAATTAAAAATGAGAGTGCTTACATTGACTGAGGAACAGGGAAAGCAGAAAAGTGAGGCAAAACAACCGGCAGGTTGGATAATTGCTTTTGTGGGTCTGCCGACGGCAATCATATGGATTATGTGGACTAACTTTTATATTCACTATTTGGAAGGCTACACGGTAAACATGATGCTTTTCGCAGTTTTTCTGCCCTACATGCTTCCTTACCTTAACACCAGCCTCTTTATGACACTCTACGTCCTCTTCCAACTTATACTATACAGCTCCTCAAGAGAACTCATGATACTATTATGGTACTCTGGACTCGTAATGGCAGCGATAATCTTTTTAATTGCAGACTTACTTCAAATACTTTTGGGAAACGAATCAGGACACACAGTAATCTCCAAAGTCTTTGCATGTGTGGGCATTATTTTAACAGTTCTAATGTTTCTCGGAACGCAAATAGCCTTTTACACCTTCATAGCCCGCATCCCCCTCTATATAGCCACAGGAGTACTAATAAAAGGATAAAAACCACAAAATTACCCTACTTAGCTTCAGTAAGGGAAAACGGAAAATAGGGGTCCTAAAATTTTTTTCCTCTTTTTTCGCGTTTTTCGCCTCTCAGAACTATATGTCTAGATAACACTCCGGAGCATTGGTTTGTTGGGGCTTGCAACAGCAGAAAGAGTTAACACCAAATAATATCATCTTCCAAAAAGCATAGAGAAACACACAGGCACAAATCTTAAGACAATGCTGGCGAAAACCGAAACCGCCCAAAACATGAAAAGCCAAAAGGTGGTCTGGGCCGGAGAAGAAGCCCAACCACAAATCGAAACCTAAAAGGTATGTTTCCGTCGCCGCCAGTTGGGCGGAGACACACATAAAGCGCCTGCCAGAGTGGAGAGGTTCATGCCCCAAAAGGGCAGGTGCTCCCCTATGAAGCAGGAACCGAACACCATTTAGGCTGTGTGTCTTAAATGGGTAAGTTTCGGACAACGGTTTTACAAATACCTGCTGTGATGTAAAAGACCTGTACGTGGAAAAAATAAAACCCGAAAATCCTCATCGATATCTCTTCAAAGATGAATGGGTAGACGCAGAAGTAGTTGGAGAGGAATTCCATGTTAGGGGAAAAGAGGAATCGGTTGTAAAAGAGATTATTATCACCCGACACGGACCGATCATTGATACGATTCTCTTAGGAATTGCTAACTCTACTCCTAGGAAGTAGACTGGAAAAACTCTGGCTCTGCAATGGACTGGCCACGATCCCAGTAATCTTTTGCTAGGTTTCTTTAAGCTTAACAAGGCGAAGAATTGGCAGGAGTTCCGAGAGGCTTTGAGACAAATTTCTTGGGCCTCACAAAATGTGGTTTATGCTGACAGACAAGGAAATATAGGTTTTCAGACTTTTGGGAAAATACCTATTAGGGCTAAGGGTACTGGAATAGTTCCTGTTCCCGGCTGGACCGACGAATACAGATGGATTAGTTGAATACCATTTGATGAGTTGACCAGTGCTTTTAACCCTGATACCCACTATATTGCTACTGCGAACCAGAAGATTGTGAATGATGATTATCCATATTTTATTAGCCATGACTTTCTGCCACCCTACCGAATACGGCGAATCTTCCAGATGCTAAACGAAAAAGAGAAACTATCAGTGGAGGATTTTAAGAGAATGCAGACTGATGTCAAAAACCTATTCGCCGAGGAGTTAGCTCCCTTTCTCATTAAACTTAAACCACAAAACGAAAAACAGGAAAAGGCAATAGATTACATTAAGAACTGGGATTTTTACGTTACCAGGGAGAGTGCTGCCTCCTCAATATTTGAGATATGGTATAGTATTCTGAAAGATTTTTGTCTTTTTTTGGCTCGTGAAAAAAGCCTTTATTTGGCTTCTTTTCCGAAAATAAGCCTTTAAACGGTAGATCGTATAATTGATTTCCGACAAAAATTATTGGAAATACTATACTACAAGCTCGTGGAAAAGATACTTAAGAAAAAGCTTGGCGAAAAGTTGTTTGACTTCTATTTCAGGATGAAAACATGGGCAAACGAGTTTGACACCTACTCAATACCCGAACTGCTGAAGTATCCCTCAGACTTCTGGTTTGAACAAGGCACTGGAACAAGCACCGAAAAGAGAGACAAATTACTGCTATCATGTCTTCAAGAAACTACTGAAGAATTAACAAAAACTCTCGGAGAGGATATGGATGAATGGCAGTGGGGAAAAATACACGCAGTCACATTCAAACACCAATTAGGACTATTTCCCCCCTATGGCAGGGTTCTCAATAGAGGACCCTACCCGCAACAGGGAGACCTTAACACGGTGAACTGCTCAGGAATGGATCCCGGACAAGGATACGAACAAATCACGCTACCAAGCTATAGACAGATTATAGATTTGAGTAATTGGGAGAATTCTCTTAGTATACATTCAACTGGGCAATCAGGAAACCCCGCTAGTCCTCACTATGGCGACTTCATTGAGAAATGGTTGAATGTAGAGTATCACCCAATGCTATTTGAAAAAGAAACCATAGAGAAAAAAGCCAAGCAGTTACTAACACTATTGCCCAAAAAGTAAGAGGGTTACTTAAAATTTTTTAGAAAAGTGGAGAAGAATTAGAAAAGAATTCATGTCAAGTCCGATATTTCTGGGCCTAGGGGTAGTGTTCTTCTGAATCCTTCGTTCTCCACAGCGTTTTGTACATCGCCAACGATTTTGACATCTATGTTTAATCTTTCAGCTATTTCACTATTTTTCATTCCATTTTCCAAAAGGTAGAGAATCGCATCCAATTGATCAAAACTCATTCCGATGATAAATTCATCCGTTATCACTTTACCAATAAGAATGTCCGGGCTAGGGGCTTTCACTATGATTTTTCTGGGCACCTCTAAAAATTTTGCTAGTTGTCTAACTTGAGTTTTATAAAGAGGTCGTAATAGTGTAATATCGCATGCTCCATCCCCCTGCTTGTCGTAATGACCAATCGTGTACTCTGTTTTGTTTGTCGAACCTACTGATAGGTAATTGTGGTATCGAGCATAATGATTGATTATGACACCGCTGAGTCTCACTTTAGTCATGGTAAAGGCTGTGGCTGGCCCGCCTTTAATCTTAGATGTTTTAAGACCTAGTATACTACTGCTGTGAACCATGGTGAATGTGGATGAACGCCTAATGTTCTTAAATCTTTTTTCTAGTTGCTTCCTATTTCTAGCCACTTTATCTGGAAGGATATCATAGAGACCAATTTGGCTAAAAATGGGAGTCAAGTTTATTATTTTATAATCTATTTTAAGCTTTTCAGCGAAATATTTAGCATCCCTAATATTTTCAGCTTCACTATCCGTTGTCCGAAACTTACCCATTTAAGACACACAGCCTAAATGGTGTTCGGTTCCTGCTTCATAGGGGAGCACCTGCCCTTTTGGGGCATGAACCTCTCCACTCTGGCAGGCGCTTTATGTGTGTCTCCGCCCAACTGGCGGCGACGTAAGCCAGATTCAAAGCAGCATTCAA
>NZ_JBRAKS010000132.1:0-10222 GCF_052745115.1 Candidatus Jordarchaeum sp. | reverse complement strand
ACCGAACACCATTTAGGCGGTGTCCTAAATGGGTAAGTTTCGGACAACGGTTCTACACCTCTGCTGTTATTGTTGGAAGTGTAGGGCGTGCCACTTCTCCAAGAGTTCATCGTAGATTATTTCGAGTCTTACCTGTTTACCGCCTTTCCATCTGTTTCTGCCCATCCACTGCGCTTTTAGTTCTCGGGGGAAGTTTTGGGACTTTTTCTTCCAGAGGGTAGCTGGCCCACCTCACAAGGATTTTTAGGGGTCTTTTTCCGCTTTCTCAATCCTTCCAGCACCGGGGAGACTTGAGTTTCCTCGCCACCTTTCCCTTTTTCCACTTCTTGAGAAGTGCCCAGTACGATTTCAAGGCTTCGTTGTTCTTTTGTATGGTTTGCTGAGCGGGGACGGAGCCAACCAGCTTCTTGTACTTGTGGTATTGTTCGCCGGTGTCCCAGTCGAATTCTCCCGAGAAGAGGGTTGTCTGCGTTTGTGGTTTATCTCGTTGTACATTTTGGAGCAGTTGTGGGCTAAATTTAGCAGCCTCTGTTTCTGCTCCTTTGTTGGAACCAGCCGGAAGATGTTGGTCCTCCTCAAACGCGCAACTCCCCTTTCATAACGAGCCCGATGCAGGCAGGCTCCAAACCCCATTTTAGCCGCATACCCTTTTTCACTCCCCCATTTTTCATCCTTTTTCGGTATTTAAAATCCCCATAATTCATTCCCGTCCTAAAAGGGACCGGAGCTTTCTTGCTAATCCTCTGTAATTTCTGTTAAATTTTTATTAAGATTAATATATGAGTTTTATTATTATATAATAGAGTATAGTAAATAGTTAATGCACTAAAATATTATTAGTATTACCATTCATTTTAGAATATAGTTTGTAAGAAAAGTTTATATAAAGCATTAAGATAGAAAGAACATAAAACTTGGTCACAGGGAGGAATTGGTAATGTCCGAGATAATGGGTCACCTCAAAAAAATGGAAGAGGTAGCTGCCAGCAGTGAAGACGTGACAGCCGAACTGGAAGGATGGGAGCGTGTCCTCCAATTCCAAGGAGAAGGTGTTGACCCCTTCTACATCACGATAAAAGATAATAAACTAACAGTCTCTGAAGGAACACATGACAGCCCAGATTTAACTATGGAAGCGAACTACGAAACAATGTTAGGAATGTTAACAGGAGAAGTTGATGCTACGTCAGCCTACATGAGCGGAGACCTCAAAGTTATTGGAGCCCTTCCAGACGCTGTAAAATTCAGAACAGTAATAGAGATAATTAGAGACGAAATGGAATAATTAATTCTACTTCCTCTACTTTTTTAATAATACTAGGAGTTACGCAGTTGAGGGTTGTTTTGTAGGTTAACTAGGCCTGTGGCGGCGTCAAAATCTCCTCTTTTGCCTTGAATTGGTGAAAGCCTGAATTTTTAATGCCCACCTCTCAAAGAAAGGTCGAAAAAGGTCCGAAATAGAAAAAGAAGGCTAACTCGAGCAATCCCATCACCAACCACACGCAAATACCCACCCAACTGCGTAAGTCCTAAATATATCTAATCAAATATTAGATCGGAAGTAATTGGAAAAATTTGTTATAATATTTGTCCTGCTAATAATTCTGAATTAATAAATTCTTTTTAACAAATCCAAATTCATGTTAAACAGAGATTAATAACAAAAAGTTAATATTATGAAAAACAAATATTTCACGAATATGTAAGAGAGGCATGAAGGATTTAATGATGTCTTCGGATGAACTTACTCTAGCGGAAATTGTTGATCTTAAAGAGGAAGGAATAAGATTACCGAGAGAATTTCTTGAGTTGATAGGCAAACCATACGCGATAATGATATTATCTAGATCCAATGGCGAAGTCCGCTTAATTCCTACCGATTCTTCTGAAGTGGTTAAACTCTCGGTGGAAATCGATAAACTTTCTCAAAGATTTCTTAGGGATCTTGGGTTAATTATTGTGAAGGATAAAATTGAGTTTCTTCATACCACTGGTCTTTGCCGAAAAGGAAAACAATGCTTTTATGAAGGTTATATAGAAAAGGATAAATTATCCGTGAAAATTGAGGACCTTAAGTTCCGAGTTTCGCAAATAGAAGGCGTCACAAATGTTGAAATTTCGCTAATTAAACTGTAAAATTCTAAATATTAATGTATTTTTATTAGAATTATTGTAAAAATATGATCTAAAAATTGAGAATTATACAAAATTTTTCTGAATAATGGAATGTTTTTACCATAAGATTTATAAGGGGAAAAGTAGTGTAATGATTTGTGTGGGGGAAAAAAACGAAAGATATATAAACACAAAAAGCTTAAAAACCCTCTTCCATACAATCCAAAAGCCGTAAAATCCCCCGAAGCAAAGCAAAAAATGAGAATTAGAGAAAAAAACCATAAATTGAATATTTAACAACCATTAAGAAAAAAGTATATTATTGAAGATGAATGAAAATTTAGATTTTGTTTTAAAATTATCTGTTATTTGTTCTTTAGAACTATGTTCAAAATTGAACAAATCCTCCAATATTTTGCTTATAAATATTATAAATTGAGGTGAAAACATTTGTCAAAAACCGAAGAAAAGGAAGATGCAAACTACAAAGAAGTTATACAGTGCCCGGAATGTGGCAGCAAGAGAATTCTTAGGGACTACTCCAGAGGAGACACTATTTGTGGCGACTGTGGCCTAATAATCAACGACCTTATGATAGACAGTGGACCAGAGTGGCGCGCCTTTACCGCAGAAGAGAAAAGAGATCGGAGCAGGGTAGGTTCCCCAATGACCTATCGAATGCCAGACAAGGGACTAAGCACCACAATCAGCAGAAGTGACCGAGACGCCTATGGAAGAAAACTTTCACCCAAGCGTAGAGCCCAAATTTACCGATTGCGAAAATGGCAGATTAGAACCAGAGTACACAGCTCCATAGCCAGAAACCTAGCCCAAGCAATGCCCGAACTAAACCGAATCGCAAGCCAACTCAGCATCCCAAGAGATATCCGTGAAACCGCAGCCGTAGTATACCGCAGAGCCCTAGAAAAAGGACTAGTCAGAGGGAGATCCATAGAATCAATGGTTGCAGCCTCAGTCTATCTCGCCTGCAGACTACACAAAATTCCACGCCCACTTGACGAAATTGAGAGCGTTGCTCGAGTGAACAGGAAAGAACTGGCACACTGCGTAAGACTGATTCTTCGAGGACTAGATCTCAAGACTCCACGACCAAGCGCAACAGACTTCATCTCCAGATTCGCAAACGAGCTCAGCATGTCCGGAGAAAGCCAAAAAAAGGCATTACAAGTAATCGAGAGAGCAAGCGAAATAGGAATAACCGGCGGAAAAGACCCCACCGGGCTAGCAGCAGCAGCCCTTTACATAGCGGGGATTCTAGCTGGTGAAAGAAGAGCACAAAGAGAGATCGCCGAGGTCGCCCACGTAACAGAGGTCACAATAAGAAACAGGTACAAGGAGATTGTCCGGAAACTAAAAATGGACTTGGAGGTCTAGGAGCATTACACCCAATCTTCCCACTTTTTAATCCCTAAATTTAAACACTACTTTAAAACCGAATTCTAAATCTATTTTTAACACCAAGTTCCATCCTACAGATTAAAAAACTTGTAAATACTTTTCATTTTTCTTTTTATTTTAAACAATACTTTTTTAAAAGTTTTTTAGATTTTTCAATTCTTCGAATTATTTTTCAGAGGTTCCAACCACTTTGTCCAATTCTTTCCCAAACTTATTAATCAAAGTACTCATCCTCGCCAAAACAACGCCCACTCTCTGATCAGTATAAACAGCCAAAACCGTTTTCTCCGAAACACGCATAATTATGAGAGCCCGATCATCAATATTAACTGTAACATTTGAACCCACACTCATTGCAGGAAAGCCAGGAACAAACATATTCAACCGCTTTTTAATATCCGGAGCCATATCCGAGTAGAGCGCGCCACCATCGGCAGTGAGCAAAGCAAGCCCTCTAGCCGTAACAGCCCCCAATATTCTAAGCTCATTCTTAATACTACTAACTAGAGCAGCAACTTCACCCTCTTTCGCCATAAAACCACCGAAAGTACATTGTTCTTAATTCTCGAAAAAGAACATATTAAATATTATGCTTTCCGCATCGCGCAACCCAAAAAAACCAAAAAATCCACCAAATAAAAGGCAAAAAATATAAGAAAAAAGAGAAGATCAACGAGTCAAAATATGCACACAACCAACTGAACCAACATTATTCGCAACACCAATATTATGTGTCATACCAACTTCGACGTCGGCGACCTGAATCTTACCCGCTTCACCCCTAAGCTGTTCATAGATCTCAGCCACCTGAGCCACACCCGTGGCACCTATAGGGTGACCCTTCGCAAGAAGGCCTCCACTTGGGTTCATAGGTTTTTCCCCATCTAAAGTGGTTACCCCTTCACGAATCAGTTTGTGTCCTTGACCCTTTTCGCAGAAACCAAGATCCTCATAATTCAGGATTTCGGTAACAGTGAAGCAGTCGTGTATCTCACCCACATCAATATTCTTGGGCTCAAGACCCGCCATCCTGTAGGCTTGGCGGCTAGCATCCTTACTCGCCGGAAAACCAACCAGAGCGTCATCCTCCCCCAGCTGCCAACTGTCAACAGACAAACCGCTACCCGCAACAAAAACAGGAGTATCTGTGTACTTTTTAGCAAGCTCAGCCTTACAAACTAGGACAGCGGCGGCACCATCAGTAGTCGGGCAACAGTCGAATAGTCCGAGGGGCCAGGATATTATGGGTGCTTTTAGTACTTGTTCTATTGTTACTTCTTTTTTGAAGTGGGCGTGGGAGTATAGTGCTCCGTTGTGGCGGTTTTTTACTGATATGAGTGCGAAGTCTTCTTTTGTGGAGCCGTATTGGTGCATGTGGCGTGTGCCTCTGAGGCCGAAGAATGAGGGCATGGTTCTTGCTCTTCTCATCCAGATGTCTTTGATTGCTGCGTGTTTTATTAGTCCTCCTTTTTCGTCGTGCATTTTTTCGTATCCTATTATTAGTGCTGTGTCGTATACTCCTGCGGCTATGGCGAAGCAGGCGTGGCGGACTGCTTCGTTTCCGGTGGCGCAGGCGTTTTCTACTCTTGATACTGGGATTTTGAATAGTCCTGTGGGGTGGGCTAGTGTTACTCCGGTGAATCTTCCTCTGAGTGTTCCGAGCCATGCGGCTTGTATTTCTTGGGGTTCGATTCCTTTGTCTACGCTTTGTAGTGCGTTTAGGTAGGCTTCTTCCATCATCATGTCTGGGCTTTTGTCGTATAGTACTCCGAAGTCTATTAGTCCTGCTCCGATTACTGCGACCTTATTTTTCATTTCTTTTCATCTCTTTTTTCATTTTACGGGTTTTACTTTGAAGGATTGTACGTGGTATCCGTCTTCTTCTAATATTTCTCGGTAGTCTAGTTCTACTTCCATTCCGATTTTCAATTCCTCGGGTTTGCAGTTCGAAACCATGGCGTATATTCTTCCTCCACCTTCCATTTCTACTATTGCTAGGGGAATAGGGGATTCGAATTCTGCGGGTAGTGTGTGGGCTACCACGTAGGTTAGTATTTTGCCTCTGGGTCCTAGGGTGACGGTTTCGAATTCTGAGGGGGCTTTTTTGCATTTAGGGCATACTTTTCTTTTTTCGGGGTAGCTTACGTAGCCACAGTTTTTGCATTTGTAGGCTTCCATGCGATTGTTTTGCTTAAAATCTCTCCATAAGGGGGGTGTAGTCATTTTCGACCTTCCTTTATTTTTATTCGGTTCGGGTTATTATTCTGTTTTGCCTGAGATGTGTGAAATAGTCTAGATAATTTTTGTTATCCTTGAAACTTTTAACAGGGGTTGATTTTTCTCGTTTTTGGTTGATTTCTTCTTTTACTTCGAAGCTTAGGGCGTCGCTGGATCCGGAGCCGTAGGAAACAGCTAATATTTTTTGTCCCGGTTGTGCTTGGTCAAGAATCGCGGATAACCCTATCAGAATGGAGGCGGACCCGGTGTCACCGAAATTTTCGATTGTCATACCGGCGTTAAGCTGTTCTGGTGTAAAGCCTAGTTTTCTTGAGGCTTCAGTTATCATTCTATTTTCCTGTTGTTGAAGCACTACGTGTTTGAAATTCTCTGCTTTGGCTCCAAGTTTTTCCATAAGACCCTTTGCGGCGTTAACTACGTGTTCTACGTATCCATATTGCCTTATGAAGCCAGTATCACCGTATGTGGGATATTTTGAGTCAACATTTTTCCACTTGTCGGCGAATCCAGTTGTGTAGAAGAAGCTGTTTTGGTACTCGGCTATTACACTAGTATTGCTTAATAATAGAGCCCCTGCTCCGGATCCTGCTGTGTATTCGAAATTGGTTCCTGGTGCTCCTATGAGTATGTCGCTTCCAACTATCAGAATATTATCAAGTCTTTCTGATTTTACAGCGTCTAGACCAGCCAGTAGGGCAGCAATGCTTGATCTAGATGAGGCACCGAAATCTGCGGCTTCAGAATTATTTTGTAGACCGAGGACGCTTGCCAAATGAGCTGCTAATGAAGCCTCAGTATAAGGACTGGAAACTGTTCCAAGATACAATGCACTGACTTCGTGAGGTTCCAAGTCGGCGTGTTTTAGAGCATTTTTACAAGCGTTGTAAGCCAGTGTCAATACATTTTCATCAAAATACGCTACAGCCTTCTCACCAGAAAGTCGTGAGTCTACTTTCCAAGCAGCTGCAATTTCGCTTTGCTTTATCCGGTATAAAGGAATATAAACCCCGTATCCGCTTATTCCCAACAATGTTATGTACCTTCCGAATTTTATATATCTTGCACCATAAAGTTATAAGTCGACTAGTATAAAACGCTTTTTTTAAATTTAGGAAAAAGTGTAATCTAATTTTTGTGAATTTTTGTTAGAGCAGTTTGTAATTAGGAATTTAAAAAGTTATTAGGGGGAGGCGCTTCTAAAAAAGTATTGTGGTTTTAGTAAATAACTATGAATTAGTACTTTTTAGAAACGGTTTCTGGAAAATTTATAGTGTTTTTTGCGCCGCTTCAGCCATTTCTTGTAGCACCGCTTTTGGTTCCTTTGCTTTCACCACACCGGAGGCTAAGAGCACACCCCGAGTTTTTAATTTGATTGCCGCAGTTACATCATCTCCAGTACTTATTCCCGCTCCACATAGAGGAATAACATCGGAATTAACTTTTTGCATTAGTTCAACTGCTTTTAATACCACTTCTGGCTGCGCTGTGGAAACCGAAATGCCAGTACCAATGAGTTCGGGAGGTTCGTATGCACAGTAATCTGGGGAAAGAGCGCATATTGATGCACTAACTTCGGGGTTATTTGAACAGACTATGGTTTTGAGTTTGGCTTCCTTTGCCCTCCTAATAGCGTCATCAATGTCTGCTAGTATTAGCCTGTGTTCGCTATGATTTATAAGCGTCCCTGTAGCTCCAGCATCGGCAATAGCTTCTGGTAGAATATAACCGGTGTGGGAACCGGCTTTAAAGGGATCTATGTGCTGTGCAAAAACTGGAACGTCTACTTGGCTTGCAATTAGTCTTATATCCGGTTGTTGTGGGATGACAATAATGCATATTCCGGTGTCAGTTGATACCTCTTGTGCGGCTTTTGCTATCTTAAGTCCTTTTTCACCAACACTTTCTAAGTATGTCTTAAAATTTACTGCAATAACAGGAAGAGTGAACTTCATTAAATCTTCCTCCAAATAATATTGTTCTTAACCTGACAATATTCAGTATATATTTTTTGGATTTAACACTCCATTACTGATTTTGCTGGGAAATATTTTGTTACGTTTTTTCCACGCTCAACACCTAAACTCATTGCTACCGGTTCACACTTTGTTCTCAACAAAAAAAAGACATCTACAGGGTGGGATCCATTTGGGTGTAAACCGGTCATGGTTTCAAAGTGCCCCATTCCCTTAGCAATTATTAAGTCTGAGCTCCGATAATGGTCTAATAAGATTTCTGAACACTCCTCAAGAATTAGTCCTACAGTGTCCGTCCCTATGGTAATTACTTGATTTGCTGTGTTAAGCATGCTCACCTTTTGAGCGTCCTCAAGTGTGGCGTCGTTCAAAATTGGCTTCTCCTTAACTGCGACCGTGACTTCTGCTCCCAGTTTTTTTAACTCCTTTACAAGTAGAACGTCTAACGCTATTTCACCCGCATTATCGGTCAAATAAAGGATTTTGGTTTCGGATTTAACTTTTTCAAAAAGTATGGGTATGTCATCAATAGCTAATTCATCCTCCGCTTTATCCAGAAGTTTGGATATTTCCTCAAGATTAAATTTATGACCCAAAATATCGAACTCGATTATGTTTCCAACCATGGCTGCCAAACAAGCCATTCGAAATCTTTTATAATTATCATCTTCTTTATCGATAATTTTTTCAAAATCAGAACGCAGTTCTAATGCTATTTTGTTGGATTTAATCTTCTGCTCACGGTAGGGATCCGGGCAGCCAGTTACTTTTTTTATTGCGCGATCTCTTCGTGTACCAATGTAGGCAGGCACTAGATGCATAGGGTGGCTTTGTTCATTTATTATAACATCAATGATGCTTAATACTTCCTTCATGGCCTGCAACTGAATGTTGGGGTTACTTGTTGATTGTTGTATTTCTCGATAAGCGCGGGTTAGAAGACACAGAATGCAAACTGGTTTAATATTCATGGTATAACGTCCTTTAAATTGTGAAACTAATAGCGAAGATTTTTAAAATTTGAATCCGAAGAAAGCTCTTCCTTTTTTGAGGGGATGTTTACTATTGAAGTCTGTTTAACATTTAGAAAAATTTCACTTACATTGTTTCTATTGGTAGTTTGTTTAAAACTTGATGTCCATCTTCTGTTATGAGAACGGTTTCTTCTATTTTCAAACCGCCGAATTCTGGTATGTAAATTGCCGGTTCTAAGGATAATATTAGGCCTTCTCTAATGATTTCGGTGTTGTTTAATGAGATTATGGGAGGCTCGTACTGATCTAAACCTATCCCATGCCCAATAGGGTGTATAAAGAATGGCTCGTAACCTTTTTCCTTTATCACTTTTCTAGCCACTAGGTCTAATTGACCAAGGGCAACTCCTGGTTTAGAATACTGCAAAGCATTATTAAGAGCTTGTTTCACTACTTCGAAAATTTCTTTATGCTTTTTGTGCGGACTTCCTGTGAATATGGTTCTTGCTACATCCGCACAATACTCATTATAGGAAGCTGCAATATTTATCAGTACTAGTTCATTTTCTTCGATCTTTTTATTTCCAGCGATCGCATAGGGATAAGCGGATTTAGAGCCGGACACCACCACGCTCTCAAATAGAGCTCTCTGGGACCCTGCCTTACGTAGAGCGCTTTCAACCTCCACAGCAACCTGAATTTCGGTTGTTCCAGGGCTTATGATTTCTATAGCGGTTCTTAGCCCTTTTTCAGCGATCTCTAGAGCTTTCTGAATATTTTCTATCTCCATAAGATCCTTGTACATCCGCATTTCCCAGACATTTCTTGAAATATCTTTGAAGCCTATTTTAGGCATTTTTTTCTTCAGATTCTCGAATGTGAAAGCTGGGAGATTAGAAAGCTCAACCCCTATCATACTTTCACTTAGGTCTTTTTCCTCTATTATTGCAGCAATTGAATCAATGACGCTGTCCACCTTCTCATTCTTTTCATCAGTTTTAAGAGGATGCGGATAATAACACCGAACATCATTAACCCAAGAGGTTTCAGCTGCTCTATCCAATTCTATACGTGAAACAGTAAGCGTTACTTCATTATCCCCCGAAAAAATAACCGCACTGGGAACATCAAATGAATGAGGAAAGAATCCCGTTAAATAGTAAATATTTTTAGGCTCCATTACCAGTAGAGCGTCAATTTCTTCACCGACAAGTATTCTTCTAGTTTTATCAAAACGCGTAGAATGTACTCTCATCGTTAATCACCGAACCACCAAGATATTTCTCTTTAATAATCAGTACATGACGTTGAAAAACCTTACGGCTATTACTAAAAAATTTATTTAGAAAAAATTTTTTAAAAATAAAATTTCATAAAATACTAATACCATACTTAAAAGTTATTAATAAGATTTTAATAAAAATACTTGAATATCACACATAAATAAAAAGACTACCACCTAAAATAAAAACTCACAAAAAATAGGGTAAAACTAGAAAACCT
>NZ_JBRAKS010000131.1:0-10271 GCF_052745115.1 Candidatus Jordarchaeum sp. | reverse complement strand
AAATAGGAAATATCCTGAAGGATGATTTTGAGCAACTCTGGATTCACAACAAGGTGTTGCAGGATCTAAGAAACAAGGATTTATTGAATGGATGTAGTACCTGTAGTTATCGTTATTATTGTGGGGGATGCAGAGCAAGGGCGTATGGTTACTTCAATGATTATCTTGCTCCTGATCCAGGATGTATTTTTAATAGAGGTGAGTGATGAAAAAATGGATGAAAAAATTATGGAATTAGTGGGTATAGCTGCTTCTGTTGCAGGTCATTGTAGACCATGCTTTCTTTATCATTTCAAACAAGCAAAAAAACTGGGCATATCACAAGATGATATACGTGAAGTAGTTGAATTTGCTAGGAGTATTAGTGTAGCTGGTGATAAAGGAGTGTATGAATTTGTATCCAAGGCAATGGAAGTAAAATAGGAGGTTAATATATGAAAATAGAGATTTTAGGTACAGGCTGCTCAAAATGTAGACTAACGGAAAAGAGAGTAAAAGAAGTAGTTGAAGAATTGGGTAGAAAAGATATAGAAATTATAAAAGTTGAGGATATAGCGGAGATAATGAAACATGGGGTTATGATGACGCCTGCCCTTGCAATAGATGGGGTGGTTAAGATATCTGGAAGGATTGCAAGGAAAGAAGAAATAAAAGAAATGATTGGAGGTTGATAAAAATGGAAGAAAAAGAAATGAAATTTGAAGCTGGAAAAAATACCCATGAGAACGTGATATTTGCTTGCTTTGGTGGGTTGTCAAACACTGGGATTACAGCAGCATTAGCAAGTATGGAAGCGGTAAAGGAACTGGGACTTGAAAAAGTAGCTATTGGATGTCTTGGTGGACTACCGACAAACGTTGGCCCAGTTTTTGGGAAAAGCAAGGCTGCTAAGAAAATAGTTACTGTTGATGGATGCCCATTTGAATGCAGTAAGAAAATTGTTGAAAAGACAGGTTTCAAGGTGGCTAAAAGCATTGTGCTAGTACGGGATATTGGGATGATAAAAAAAGCTTTGCATGAAGATATTGCTCCTAAAACAGTGAAACCATTGATGGATTATATCTATGATGAAGAAATACGAAGGGCGAAAGAGTTGATTGTAAAGGCTATTAAAGATAAATAGGATGGTTATTTTTATGGATGTTTTGAAAGAATTGCAGCCTGAAGCCTATAAAGTGCTTATTGATCAGAATACTATGGTAATGAAAGATGGTGCATTATCAACGAAAATAAAAGAATTGATGGCCGTGTCATTATCTGTTGCTGTCCGTTGTGAGCCGTGTTTAAAAGTTCATATACAGCGGGCAATAAAAGCTGGTGCGACAAATCCTGAGATTGCAGAAGCACTTGCCGTGGCTACGTTAATGTGTGGTGGTCCGGCCTATGTGTGGTCAAAAAAGACCATCGATGAAGAAATAAAAATATAAAATAATATGAATATTAGTATGAGTGATACGTTGATGAAGAAGTAGGTGAAATGCGTATGAGGATAGAGATATTAGGAACCGGTTGTCCAAAATGCAAGGCAACTGAGAAAATTGTAAAGCAGGTTGTTGAAGAACTTGGTAACAATGCAGAAGTTGTAAAAGTGGAAGATTTGCAGGAGATTGTGAATCGTGGTGTGATGATGACACCAGCAGTGGTTATAGACGGTGAGGTAAAAATCGTTGGGCATGTTCCCAGTGCAGATGAGGTTAAAAAACTTTTACAAAAGTAGGTGATTGTGAGATGAAGAAAGAAAAATGTCTCTGTGAAGCTGACGAGGTTTTAATATTCCTCTGCTCTGGTGGGTCAAATGTTGGACAACTAGCAAACGAAGTAGCAAAACGGCTAACGATTTAGGGTGTTGGTAAGATGTACTGTCTTGCAGTTATCTGGGGCCATATAAGCGGTTTTGCAGAGGCAACAAGAGAGGCAAAAAAGGTTGTTGCTATCGATGGCTGCCCAGTGCACTGTGCAAAAAAAACATTGGAGCATGCAGAGTGCCCGGTTACTGTTCATGTTGTTGTTACTGATCTTGGTATTCGGAACACCTCAGATTTTCAACTTGATGACAAAAATATAGCTAAGGTTGAACAAGCGGTTAAGGAGAAATTAAAAGGATGAAACAGTTTACAATTGAGTGGAGACATCTTGACGAAAATGGAGACACCTGCCTTCGATGCTCTGTGGCAGGGAAAACACTTCATCAAGTCATCGCGGAGTTAAAAAAAGAATTAAAAACGAAAAATGTAAAAATAATATTCAAAGAAACGAAACTTTCGAAGAACCAGATTACTCAGTCAAATATGATTCTGATTAATGATATATCTCTTGAACAGATTCTTTCTGGTGTGAATGTTTCTCAGAATTACTGCTCGTCATGTTCCTGTTTGACGGGGATTGATGCATATTGCCGAACAGTGGAATATAATGGGAAGTCGTATGATGAAATTCCGGAAATAATCATTCGGAGGGCTGTTTTAAAAGTAGCAGGATTAGATACAGGTGGCAAAAAAACTATGAATCGAAATAGATTATGTGGTATCATACTATCACTTTTTTTTGTTGCAAGCTTCACGTTATTAAGCGGCTGTACGACCAACTCGGAAAATGTCTCATCTGGTCCAGCATGGTTAAAGAATTATACACCTGTTCATTCTGTTAGCACAGGTTCAGATGATTTCTGGACCGTGTATCCTGAGATAAACCCAGAGAGTGGTAGTGTTGTTTCTCATCTTGACTGGGTGCTGGATAGCCTTGATACAGGTTGTGTACTATTTGTTGTCCATGCAACAGGATGTGTTGGTTGTCAAGCACAAGCAGATCGTGTGATACGATTTGGTGACAAATATGAGGGGCAACTTGTGTTTTGGGATTTGGATTTTGCTCTTGGTGGTGATATTGAACAGAAATCGTATAAAGCATATGTGTATGACCCTGATGGATATCCAGGGTATATAGCACTCACTGGTATTATCACTCTGGTCAAAGAGAAAGGCGAGGTAACGTATGGTTGGCATAGCTGGGAGGGAAATGTTGGTGATTCAGATATGGAAACGTGGATACAAGACGCGATATACTACTATCAAAGAAACAGTTAGGTGAAAAATTATGAAAGAACAAGATGAAACATGGGTGATATGCCCAATATGCAAGACAAAACTAAAAAAAGAAAATATTTCAGCTCATTTGAGGCATGTCCACGATAAAAAAATTGAAGATGTTGACGAGTCTTTGATCAAGGTCATACCAAAAAAAGGACAACAGAAACCAAGGGTGTCAAAAGCAGTAATCGCAGGTGTTTTCGTCGTATTGGTGGTTGTTGTTGTCGCATTGTTTTTCCTTTTTTCAGGTTTCTCTGACAACTCAGATACTAACGGGAGTCATTCTAGCGGGTCGTCATGGTTAGAGTCGTATACCCCAGTTCATTCTCTTGGTACGGGTAATGATGGTTTCTGGATAGATCATCCTATTGATGGTTCTATTACTCATCCTCAATGGGTGATTGATTCGCTTCAAAAGGGGTGTGTTGTTTTTGTTGTTCATAGAATGTACTGTACCTGGTGTGCACCCCAAGCAGACAGGGTTATTGCGTTAGCAGAGAAATACGAACATGATAATTTGGTTTTTTACGATTTAGATATCGATCAAGGAGGTGCTACTGAGATGAAAGGATATGATTCACTTATCTATGATCCTGATGGCGCTCCGCATTATATTGCATTGACCGGTATTATTACATTGATTGAAAAAGATGGTTCAAAGCAAGTTGCATGGCATGCATGGGAGGGGGATATGGAGGAATCTGAGATTGAGGATTGGATGAAAGACGCAATGTACTACCATCATATAAACAGTGGAGGATGATAGTATGAAATATAAGTTTCAAAGTCTTTTTTTATTAACCCTGATATTAATTGCAATAACATTACTTGCCCTGATATCGCAAGCCGAAAATACTGAAATCATCCCTGCACCTAATTTTACTGCTGTAGATGAAAAAGGTCAAGAGTTTTCTTTAAGCGATTATAATGGAAATGTTGTTATTCTGCATTTCACACAGGTGGAAGAGCCCGTGTGTATTGAATGTCTTAAGGAGATGAAAGGTCAGATAGTTGAACTTGAAAAACTTTCTACCACGAATCAGAATGTTACTGTTATCACTATTAACATCAGGAAGAATCCTTACTCAGTAACTGGTAAAGAGATGGCAGAACGAGATTTTGATGTTAATGTGAGTTGGCATTGGGTTGAAGATTTTTCCCCATTTCCTATAGCCAATCTGTATCAAAAATACTGGACAGTTGATGGTGCGTTTTCCAACCCTGGTCTTGTTCTTATCGATATGAACCAAAGTATTGTTGGAGTATATCATATATATTGCATGGGTAAAGGTCCTATTGACGGTATTCAGAGTGCTGAGTCTCTTTCCAGTAATGTACAGGACATACTTGAAGGAAGATGGAAGGGATTTAAAGGTCAGATCTATGATGAAAGCATCACGTTTATCGGTATTTTCGCCCTTGGTATTCTCACTGCGGTAACCCCGTGCTCTCTTGCTTTATTGGTTGCAATGATTTCCTATGTAGGTTCGTTGCAAAAAGGTTCTGAAGGAAGCTCAAAGAAAATTTCCGTTCAAGGAATCTGGATTGGCATTGTTTTTACGTTTGGGATGTCGCTAGTGTTTTTTATGTTTGGATTGGTTATCTCCTCAGTAGGCATCTTCATTGAAGCATCTGCTTTGTTTTATCTCATAGCAGGGATTATCCTTGTTGTCTTGGGGTTGAATATTTTCAAACCACTACGAGAACTTATTAAGACGAAATCCAAACAAGGATCAGGTTCCCATATAATGGAGAAAGGACAAAATATGTTTTTCAAACTCAGTAAAAAATCAATTTATGCCGGCGCCTTTTTCTTAGGTATCCTTTTTTCCATTGGATGGGCACCATGTGCAATGGGGTTGATGATGCCGGTATTCATTCTCATACTCACCCAAGAGATCAACCTGCTGATGGGTGGTTTGTTGTTGTTTATTTTTGGGCTCGGTCATGGGGTACCAATTATTCCTCTATGCGCGGTTACCAACACCGTGCGAGGAAAACTTGGTAACAAGTATGTTACCGCTGGGAAATGGATGCAGAAAATATTTGGAATCATTATAATTGCTATCGGAATACTTATGGCAATTAGATTTTGGGGTATAAATTTCTGGTGATTTGATGATAAAGAATGAGGTGCTGTGAGATGAGGTATTTTACCACTAATTGTCCTATCCTCATGATTCTTGGTGTTTTCTTATTTCCAATGGGTGTTATTGCTAACCCATCAATTATCACTATCGGCATTGAGCCAGTCGAACCTACACCACTCTCAGCCATCATCTTTACGGTAACAATTGATAATACAACTAATATTCAGGATGTAAGACTAATTCTTCAGGAATGCCAAGGAGATATGTGTTTTGTTGATAAGTGGAATGAATCAATGAATTTTACAAACGATGTTTATCATGCATCGATTAAGTTACTACATGAACAGGCAACGCAGTTTAAATATAATATTGCCATCAAAGCAAATGAGACATGGTTCACTTCTGAAACAGCATTTGTCAATCTGAGCATCGATGAACAGAACAATCCTCCTGAGGATAATCCTGGTAATAACTCAACCCCTGGTTTTGAACTTGTATTACTTTTCTTTTCAACAGGTTTAATATTGATAAGGCGACGTAAGTTGAAAGAAAAAAATAAATGATACCCGAGATGAAAAAAGATGGTTGAAGCTAAAAAGATGTATGTTGAAAAGAAATTCCGAACGTATACGAGAAGAATACAAGAGTTTACAAATAAAGATTTTGAACGAGCTGTTCCAGTAATAAAGGAAAAGAATATTAAGTCGAAAGAAAAAGATTCCTTCGAAATGGCTGAGTTCATTTTGAAAGGACTACCTTTGGAACGCAATAAACCAACTTTTCCCGTATATGTAGATTGGCATCATTATTTGCTACCAGGAATTATAGTAGTAGCTTTGAGAAATTGGGGTTATGAAATAACTGTAAGAGATACTGAAGAAGGAATGAAAAAGGGATCAATGCTAGCATATCGTTCGTATGACTTTACTGGAATTTCAAGAGGTGCAGCTTAGTGTCGTTATTGTTGCTGAATACACGAAGAAACGCTCACCATATGCCAGCAATATCGTGGTGTAATAAAACTATTAGGTATGTAAGGAAGTGAGGTAGATGAACGCAATAATGGTTTATGCAAGGTTTGTGAGGGAGAAGTATGCCTACATAATCATCTCTGCTCTGGTTATTGGAGTGATAGTGGGGCTTTTCACCCCCCGTCCCGGAGTCTTTATTCGCCAGTTTAATACTCCCCTCATTATACTTATGATAGGAGCCATGGGCTTTACCATCACTTTTAAGAGCCTGGGCGCGGCAGCGAGAGATTGGAAAGGTTTCTCCTTTGGGCTGGTGCTGAACTTCCTCTTTGCTCCCTTTCTATGCTGGCTTTTAGCCCGTCTTTTCCTATCCGCTCATACGGACCTGACCACCGGTCTTATTCTCATCGGCGTGGTTCCCTGCGCTGGCATGGCTCTGGTGTGGGCCGGCCTCCTTAAAGGGGACGTTCCCTTAGCCACGGTAATCAATGCTGCCACCATGATCCTGGCGCCTTTCCTTATCCCCCTCCTCATGGTCCTGTTCGCAGCCACATCCGTTACCATCGACACCTGGGGGCTGTTCCAGCAACTGATCATTACCGTGCTCATACCGGTGCTAAGCGGCGCTGCCTTACGACAGCTTCTGGAAAGGAGGGTTAACGTTCAGAAGTGTCTGCCTGTAATGCCGGCCATCTCGGCTACCACTGCTATGCTACTGATGTTCATGGCAATTAACACTAACATCTCACCAATCATGAAAAATATAGGTTTGGTAGCGCCCCTGATGATATCAACAATACTGATTTTCCCTATTTTATTCATCGGTGCCTACTTGGTGAGCCTCAAGCTTTTCTCTAAGGGCAAGAACATAGCTATTACGTATTCCTCGGGTATGAAGAACCTGCCCATCGCCATCGGCATAGCCGCTGTGAGCTTTAAGGGTTTAGAGATGCTGCCGGTAGCAGTGGGGTTTGCCTTCCAGATGCTGACCGCGGTTATCTTCTACCAACTATTCCGTCGAGGTATGACCGAAAAGAAGGAGGAGGTGATATGAAAATGAAAATAGCCTTTGCAAGTGAGGAAAATAAAGGATTAGAAAGCATGGTAGCACAACATTTTGGCAGATGCCCATATTATATCTTTGTGGATGTTGAGGGCAATCTCGTGAAGACCATAGAAACAAAAGAGAATCCTTATTTTAATAGCCATGAACCCGGAGTAGTCCCCCAATTTATAGCAAAAGAAAATGCTAACGTGATCATTGCTGGTGGTATGGGGCCACGGGCTATTGAATGGTTTGAAAAACTTGGTGTGCAACCCATCACAGGAATAAGCGGAAAAGTGAAAGATGCTTTGGATAAATATTTAGGGGGCAAATTGTCTGGTGCAGGACCATGCGATGAACATTCATAGGCGTCTAAGCACCACAATGAGGAAAAATAATGAATAAGTATATATTAGAAGTAAAAAATATTTACTATCACGCAGGAAAAAAAGAAATTTTAAAAGGAGTGAATCTTAAAATTGGAAAAAATGAAATGCGTGCTATCATTGGTGTTAATGGAACAGGCAAAACAACGCTTGCTGCCATTATTATGGGGCTTGAAGGTTATAAGCCGACTGAAGGTAGGGTGTTTTTTAACAGTATCGATATAACAAATCTTTCGATAACTGAAAGGGCGAAATTAGGTATCACTCTTGCATGGCAAACACCTGCGAATCTTGAGGGAATAACTGTAAGGGAATATCTAAGTATTAAAAAAGAAGGAATAAGCCCGGAAAAATGCCTAAGTCTTGTTGGACTCAGCCCTGCCCTTTATCTCGATAGAACAATAGATGAGAAATTAAGCGGTGGAGAAAGAAAGAGGGTAGAGTTCGCCTCTGTGTTCTCCATTAAACCAAGACTTGTGATTCTGGATGAACCCGATTCTGGTATAGATATGACATCGATGGATGCTATAAAAAAAGCGATACAAACGTTCAAAGAGATGGGAACTGCGGTGATACTGATAACACATAGTGAAGGACTGGCTGGTTTTGCTGATAAGGTCTCACTCCTTTGTGATGGAAAAATTGCGAAGGAGGGTGATGTAAAGGAGGTTACAGAATTTTTCAAAGAGAATTGTGAAAGATGTGATCATGTTGGGCAGCTAGATAAGGAGAGGCTAAAATGAGTTATTCAGAAGAATTTCGGTTACTTGTTGATGCGTATAAAAAGACAGACAGGGATGGAAAAGTTCTCCTGAATAATAAATTTGGTAATCTTGTGATAAGCAAAGATAAGGTTGTAGGGAAGAATGAAATAAAGGGTTTCCATATAAAACATAAATCTATAAAAGATGGGGTACGTGTAGGAATATTTATTGATGAGGATGCAAGAATTGAGTTTCCAATCCACCTCTGCTTTGGTATGCTACCAAAAGAGGGGAGGCAGGTAATAAAATCTGAGTTTTTCATTGGAAAGGGTGCAAAAGTAAAATTTCTTGCTCATTGTTTATTCCCAAATGCAGTGCATATTGAACATATTATGGATGCAAAAGTATACATCGGTGAAAATGCCGAGATGTCCTATCTTGAGGAGCATTATCACGGTGATACGGGTGGGGCATGGGTTTATCCAAGACTCAAAGGCAAAATAGATAAAGATGGAAAGTTGTGTGAAGAATTCAAAATCACAAATGGACGAGTCGGAGTTCTGAATATTGACTATGAAATAGAACAGGAGGAGCGAAGTTCCTGTGAGCTTTTAACAAGGGTTTATGGCAAGGGTGATGATAAAATAGAAGTCAGGGAATCGCTTCAGTTAAACGGGGTATATGCTGCGGGGATTGCAAAAAGTAAGATAATGTTGATTGACAATGCTTCTGGTACTGTACTTGGTGAGATAGCTGGTAATGCGGCATACACAAGGGGGCATATAGATTGTCAGGAGATAGTACACGGTGAAGGTGCAAAAGCGAGTTCGATGCCGAAAATAAGTGTGAATAACTCGCTTGCAAAGGTGACTCATGAAGCATCAATTGGAAGAATCGATAAGAAAAAACTGGAGACGCTCATGGCAAGAGGGCTAACAGAAGAGGAATCTGTGAGTTTTATTGTAAATGGTTTATTGAAGTAGTAAGGAAGATTTAGAGAAGGCTGTAAATGAGATGATAAAAATTTGTAAGGAGGAATAAAATGGACAAGTGCAGCATCTGCGGCAAGAACGACAAAAATGTAAGCCTGCTTTACGCTTCACATCGAGAATTAGGAAACATTTGGCTCTGTAGTGACTGCTGGGCGAAGGAATACCACAAAATATTACCCTCCGGTGGATCCAGGGGTTGCTGTGGATAACGATAACTAAGGACGGCTGCTTGATGAACTGTAGAAAAAGGATTCCATGAAATGGTGATCCCATGAATATAGATGTTGGAAATTAGTGTATATATCAAAGGAGGTATGATGAATGAAAACTACTACCACCATCGGGATATTAAAGGCTGCGATTGGCAATCCTGCTACTAGAAAAATACTCAAAGGTATGAGTAGGTATTGTGAAAAAGATAAAAAGAATCGAATAGAAGTAGCAGTGGAGCTTTATACTGGTAAACGTGAAAAAGCCTGTTTTTCTTGTCGAACAGCTGAGAAGATTATCGCTAGTGTGTTAAAGAAAGGAGGAGATGCTTTCGGTCTCACTGAAGATAAGTTAAAAGAAAAATTCAAAGACCCGTATTGGGGAAAAGGATTAGCATCCACTGTACATGGTGTTGCCCTCTTTGGCGTTAAAAAACCGTTCACCTCTGGTGCGCCCTACCAGATTGTATGGGATGTTACCTACGCATGCAACCTTCACTGTAAACATTGTTATGCCACAGCAGGCAAACCATTGAAAGATGAACTGTCAAATGAACAGGCTAAGCATGCAATTGATATTTTTGATCGGGCGGGTGTAACCATACTTGCGTTTTCAGGCGGTGAGCCTTTAGTTAGGCCTGATATTTTAGAACTTACAGGATATGCTGCAGATAAAGGAATCTATGTTGCAATAGCAACAAACGGTACGCTTATCACTAAGGTTAAAGCAAAAGAAATGAAAGAAGAGCAGGGATGAATAGGATAGCGCCTACAGTTCCGATAAGTAA
>NZ_JBRAKS010000130.1:0-10588 GCF_052745115.1 Candidatus Jordarchaeum sp. | reverse complement strand
CACAACACAACACAACACAACACAACACAACACAAAATAAAAAGAAAAAACACCAAACACCCCCCTCATCATCCATACCAGCAAAACCAATGCCAAAAACAAAGAAAAGAAATAAAAACCTCCACTCATTACAACAATATGGAAATAAAAAATCCACAAAAACCGAAAAAGTTATATTAAAACAATCCGAAACCATAATTGCGGAAACAATCCCGCAAAACCAAGCCATAACAACCGGCGTCGATCCCGAACATGGTCGAAGCACCAAACATGAAGGATCGCAAACAAAAAAACTCCGTTATGGCACAACAAAAACAAAAAATGAAGGCTCGAAAAACTAGGCGCCAAAAGCGTCAGAACGATTCGAACCCAAGAAAAGCTCAGCAAAACCAACGCAAAACAAGCTGGACCCCAAAAAGCCTTGCGCACCATCCCAAAACCGGTTGATCCTGCCGGACTTGACCGCTATCGGGTTGAGACTAAGCCATGCAAGCCGCACGCCTCAAGCAATGCAGAGACGTGGCGTACTGCTCAGTAACACGTTGTCAATCTACCCTCAGGACGGGGACAACCTCGGGAAACTGAGGCTAATCCCCGATAGAGAACTCGGCCTGGAACGGTGAATTCTCCAAAAGATTCCAGAGGCATGCTCTCTGGCGTCGCCTGAGGATGAGACTGCGTCTGATTAGGTTGTTGGTGGGGTATAGGCCCACCAAGCCGATTATCAGTACGGGCCACGAGAGTGGTAGCCCGGAGATGGGGACTGAGACAATGCCCCAGGCCCTACGGGGCGCAGCAGGCGCGAAAACTCCGCAATGCACGAAAGTGTGACGGGGTCAACCCGAGTGCCAACTGAAAAAGTTGGCTTTTCACCGGTGTAAGCAGCCGGTGGAATAAGGGGAGGGCAAGGCTGGTGCCAGCCGCCGCGGTAAAACCAGCTCCTCGAGTAGTCAAGATGATTATTGGGCCTAAAGCGTCCGTAGCCGGTCCAGTAAGTCTCTGGTTAAATCTAACGGCTCAACCGTTAGGCTGCTAGAGATACTGTTGGACTCGGAGGCGGGAAAGGTCGAGGGTACTCTCAGGGTAGGGGTGAAATCCAATAATCCTGAGGGGACCACCAGTGGCGAAGGCGCTCGACTGGAACGCGCTCGACGGTGAGGGACGAAAGCCAGGGGAGCGAACCGGATTAGATACCCGGGTAGTCCTGGCTGTAAACGATGTGGACTAAGTGTTAGGGCGGCCACGAGCTGCCCTAGTGCTGGAGGGAAGCCGTTAAGTCCACCGCCTGGGGAGTACGGCCGCAAGGCTGAAACTTAAAGGAATTGGCGGGGGCGCACCACAAGGGGTGAAGCCTGCGGTTTAATTGGACTCAACGCCGGAAATCTTATCGGGAGCGACAGCAGCATGAAGGCCAGGCTGACGACCTTGCCTAACGAGCTGAGAGGAGGTGCATGGCCGTCGCCAGTTCGTGCCGTGAGGTGTCCTGTTAAGTCAGGCAACGAACGAGACCCTTGCCCTTAGTTGCCAGCGGAACTCTAAACAGTTGCCGGGCACACTAAGGGGACTGCCATCGATAAGGCGGAGGAAGGTAAGGGCCACGGCAGGTCAGTATGCCCCGAATCTCCCGAGCCACACGCGGGCTGCAATGGCTAGGACAATGGGTCCCAACACCGAAAGGTGAAGGTAATCCCCCAAACCTAGTCTCAGTTGGGATCGAGGGCTGCAACTCGCCCTCGTGAACATGGAATCCCTAGTAATCGCGTGTCATCATCGCGCGGTGAATACGTCCCTGCGCCTTGCACACACCGCCCGTCGCTCCATCCGAGTAAAGCTGGGACGAGGCGCAGTCCCTAGGGCTGTGTCGAATCTTGGTTTTGCAAGGAGGGAGAAGTCGTAACAAGGTAGCCGTAGGGGAACCTGCGGCTGGATCACCTCCTTCCGAAAAATATGGGCTCTGTGAGTCCAGCTTGTGCGTATGTGGTTTGTTGAGCTTTCAGCCACTTGTTTTTTATTGCATTTGATTGTCAGTGTTGTTGTGGCGTTTGTTTTTTGGTTTAACCGTGTTTTTAATGTTTGGTTTTTGTTGGATTGGTGTGGTTTTCTTTTTCTTTTTTTGGTTGTTGTTTTTGGGAGGGTGGTTTGTTCAAGGTTTTTGGTAGAGGTTTTCTAGGTCGTTTATATCGTAGCAGAATGTGTTTTCTTCTTTTACCCTTTTTTTGAAGCTTTTAGCGAAGACTACGTAGTTCTCTCTTCTTTTGTCTGTGTACTTTCTTATGCTGTTTGTCTGTTCTCTTAGTTTTTCCAATATTTCTTTGGCGTTAACGTTTTCTTGCCACTTGCACTCCGCAAAAAGCATCTCCTCTCTGCTCTCGTCGAATGCCACCAAATCAACTTCTTCCTCCTTGTGCCACCATTTTCCAACCTTTTGAAATTTGAAGATTCTATGAAAAATATCGTCGCGAATTAGGATTTCGAATCTTTTCCCGTAATATGCTGCTAGGCTGCCAACATCTTCTAGGGATACGGAACCCATTTCAATAATCTGCCTGTTTTTGAAGACAAAGTTGAACCAGAAGTCTAGGAGAGGGTTTCTTATCAAGTATATGCCCCTCTTCGGCTCTCCAATTGGAGTTAGTCTCTCAACAAGACCCAGCCGGATCAGGTTTTCCAAATATGGGTACACTTCTCTTCCCCTTATTCCGGCAAAGTTTGCAATCTCAGTTGGCTTGGTGTTTCCGTATGCTATAGCGTTCAAAATGGTGAAGTAAGTTTTAATTTCTTTAAAGTCTTGGGATAGAAGGAAGTAGGGTTCTCTGTAAAAGTAACCATCCTTCCTCAGAAATTCTTGGAGTGCAAGTTCCTCTAAGCTATTGTATTCTCTCGCTCTGAGTAGATATTCCGGTACTCCTCCCACGGTCATACTGGTTTTAAGTTGTTCCTCAAAATTCATTCTTTCGAGGAACTCTCGTGCACTTTCGAAACGCATTTCCTCTAGGAGAATGTCTCGAGTCCGTCTTCCATACAGAGGAGAGGCTGAAGACAATACCTGCTCGGACATTAATCCAAGGAGGGATCCTGAGATCAAGAGGAAAACTTTCGTGTTGGCTAGGAAAGTGTCCCAGAACTTCTGTAATGCGCTCAGAATGGTTTTGTCGCTCCTTATTAAATAGGAGAATTCATCTATTACAATCAACAGTTTTTCGTTCTTCGGGATAATTCTGGTTAAGTATTCAAAGAGGTCCCTCCACTCTTTAAGTTCTACACGCTCCAAGAAACTGTCTTCAAAGAATCTACTCATAACTTTTTTAACTTCGTCTATTTGCGCCTTCTTGCTTATATCCTCAGCTATGTAAAAAATCCCCTTTTTGCCCTTTATAAATTCTAGAATGAGTCGAGTTTTCCCAATTCTTCTCCGCCCATAAAGAATCACAAAACAGGCGCAGTTTCTGCTCCACTCTGATTCTAGCAAAGTTAGCTCGCTTACTCTATCGATAAACCTAATCATAATTAGTACTAATCAGAATTAGTATTTAAGCATTTTCAAAAACCATGAATCAAAACCCACAAGCAACCACAAAGGACTATATGAAAATCAACTCTTATAACATTGTTATAATAAATCTTTATCTAAAACATTTTAGATTCAACCGGTGTGAATATACCAAAAATTTAAAAAGTTGAAAAAAGAAGATTTTATTGCATTAGGCGGAATCGGAGTCACAGTTATTACAAGCGAAAATAGTAACTTGTTTGACGGTGTGGAGGAGAAATCCGATGAATCCGCTTCCCGGCTCCTACAGCGCTTTGTTTTCGATTTCGGCGACATAGAGTCTGAAGGCTGAGTTAGCTTAATCGATAAATTTATGTACTGGGCACATGGAGTAATAGATTCCCGAGTAAACCTATTGTGAAATGAATACGTGATACCAAAAGCTTAAAAACTCGGAATAGTTTAAAATCTATGGCAACAAGTGCCATTTCACTATCACACCGTTACACGAATGGTGATGATTTAGAATTCGTTTAGATGCAGCCCGGGAACCCACTGTTTCTGGGCGAAGAGCGTAGTGAGTTAAGACTCTCCCGTCTTATTCATGATGATCGCTGTGCATAGGCTTTATCCTTGCGGACACCAAACCAAGGGACAACAAGTAAGGACCCGATACACCCACGCTATCTGGAGGATGGCTAGGCTTGGGCGCCGAGGAAGGCCGTGACAAGCTGCGATAAGCCCCGGGTAGATGCACGTAGTCTTTGATCCGGGGATCGCCGAATGGGACTTCCTACCGGCGGCTAATACCCGCTCGGTGTTCCAGTCATGGAACGGGAACCCCCCGAACTGAAACATCTTAGTAGGGGGCGGAAGAGAAACCAAAAGGGATTCCCCTAGTAGGGGCGACCCAACAGGGAAAAGGGCAAACTGAACCCGTCATGGAAACATGGTGGGAATGTAGATTTGCAGGGTCCTGCCTCCACTTCACCGGAGAAGCCGAAGGAGCCTGGGAAGCCTCACCGCAGAGGGTGATAGTCCCGTAGGCGTAATCTGGAAAGTGTTGGGCGGGGTCTCCTGAGTACCATGGATCGGATATTCCGTGGGAAGCTGGGAGCCACCAACTTCCAACCCTAAATACGTCCCAAGACCGATAGCGCACTAGTACCGTGAGGGAAAGTTGAAAAGCACCGCGGAAGCGAAGTGAAAAGTGCCTGAAACCAGATAGTTATAGACGTACGTGGCTCAAAAGGATAGATCCTCCCCGAAGGAAACTTTGGCGACAAATTAGTACCAGGGGAGAGGACCAGAGTCATGTGATCCGTCTAGAAACACGGGCTGGGGAGTTTGTAGTTGTGGCGAGTCTAAGAGGTTCAACCTTGAAGGCGTAGGGAAACCAACATGCCCGCAGCCAGCTTGACTGGCCAGGGGCGGGGTCTTAAAAGGGCCCGGAGTCACAATTATGAGACCCGAAACCAGACGATCTAGCCCTGAGCAGGGTGAAGCCAGGGGAAACTCTGGTGGAGGCCCGAAAAGGTTCTGACGTACAATTCGTTCTTATGACTTGGGGCTAGGGGCAAAAGACTAATCTAGTCTGGTGATTGCTGGTTCCCCCCGAAGAAGTTCGCAGACTTGTCTGGCGGGAGGCAGCTGGAGGGGTAGAGCACTGACTGGAAAGCAGGGAGTCGCGAGACTTCACTTTCCCCTCAAACTCCGAATCTTCCAGCGCCGTAGAACGCCGGAAACGGGCGCCAGGGGGTAAGCCTCTGGGCCGAGAGGGGAACAACCCGGACTGAGGTTAAGGTCCCCAAGTGCCGGCTAAGTGTTAAACTGAAGGGCGTCCGTTGCCAAAAACAGTGGGAAGGTAGGCTTAGAAGCAGCCATCCTTAAAAAAGTGCGTAACAGCTTACCCACCGAGGTAACGGGCCTCGAAAATGGACGGGGCTAAGCTGGCCACCGAGACCTCAGGGCACGGTCAGGGACCGTGATCCGGTAGGGGGGCGCGTCGGTTGGGCGGAAGCAGGGCTGTGAAGTCCTGTGGACCGATCGATGTTGCAGATCCCAGTGGTAGTAACAGCAAAGTCGGGTGAGAATCCCGACCACCGAAAGGGCAAGGGTTCCTCGGCAATGCGTCGTCAGCCGAGGGTAAGTCGATCCTAAAGCTAAACGTAACTCGTGAAGTTGAAAGGGAAACCGGTTTATACTCCGGTACCGCGGAGGTACACGTGGCGACACAAGCCCAACTTCTGACGCTTCAGGGTAGGTCGAGCGGAGTCATCGCTTCGTTTAAGCGCATAAACCTGGGGAGGGCCGTAACGGCGAGAACCAGGCGAAAACGCGAATAGCCTCCCGATTTTAGGGGGGTTCGATCAAGCTCTGGAGTCCATGAAAAGGAAGCTGGGAAGGATCCTCCGCGTCCGTACCCAGAACCGACACAGGTGCCCCTAGGTGAGCATCCTAAGGTGTATCGGAATCAACCCAGGCAAGGGAAATCGGCAAATTAGCCCCGTAACTTTGGGATAAGGGGTGCCTGGACTCTTCAGGTAAAACTGGGGAAACCAGGTCGCAGTGACCAGGGGGGCCGGACTGTTTAATAAAAACATAGCTTTCCGCTAGCCCGAAAGGGTTTGTACGGAAGGTGAATCCTGGCCAGTGGCGGTCCGTCAAAGCCGAGTCCAATCGGTCGAAGCGCCGCTAAACGCCGGGAGTAACTATGACTCTCAGCAAACAAAAATCCTAATGGGAGTCGTTAAATCTGGCTATATGCGGGAAAATCGTTGAAGGTCACTCCCCAGAAGGGAACAATGTGGCATTCAAGAACGATAATCCGCAGGAAATCGAAAAGTCCGATTCCCAAGAACTTTAAAGAAAAAGAAAACTGCGGGGAAAAAGGAATGCTAAGAAAAGCAAGAAATCAATCTATGAAAAACACCTACCTCTGTGGACTAGTGGACGGTGAAGGTTCGTTCAGCATAAGTATAAAACCCCATAATACCACAAAATTCGGCTGGGTGATAGATCCAACATTCAGTGTAACACTGGAAAAAGAAGCAGAACACGTGTTAAAAGCACTACAACAAGCACTGAGATGTGGAAGAATCATCACGAAACCCGGACAACCAAACTGCAAGATATTCATAGAAGAAAGCAGGAGAAACATCGCAGAAAAAATAATACCATTCTTCGAAAGATACCCGCTGGAAATAAAGACAAAAAGCTTCAATCACTTCAAAGAAGTAGTCAAAAGACTAGAACAAAAAGAACACCAAAAAGCAGAAACATTCCTAAAACTAGCAGTCTACGCTTTCAGCCACAAAGAAATGAAAGCAACCAGAAAATACACAATAGACGACCTACTAGCAACAATGAAGCAAAAACCAGAAAACGCCGAAGAAATAGTCCGAAAAGAACAAGAAAAAATAACAGAAACGGACTAAAGAGATCCCCAGAGACTATACGCCAGACACCAAACAAAAGGTGAGAAACCATTGTGTGGTGAAGATATAGTCCAACGATTAAAACGGATAAAAGAAAAATCCAAGTATAATCGTTGCTTAAGGTAGCCAAATGCCTTGCCGGATAAGTACCGGCGTGCATGAATGGATCAACAAGGTCCCCACTGTCCCTGCCTGGGGTCCGGTGAACCCACATAACCTAGCGAACAGTCTAGGGACTCCTAACGGGGAGAGAAGACCCTGTGGAGTTTTACTGCAACCTGCGCCTGCGGCATGGTTGCGAGCGCATAGCGTAAGTGGGAGCCGTTAATCCCAGTTTCTTCGGGGACTGGAGTAGGCAACAATGGAACACCACTCACCCGTGGCTATTCCGCTAACCAGCGCCAAAGAGCGTTGGAACAAGTGTAGGCGGGCAGTTTGGCTGGGGCGGCACGCCCCTGAAAAGGTATCAAGGGCGCCCTAAGGTCGGCTCAGGCGGGTCAGAAATCCGCCGTAGAGGGCAAGGCCAAAAGCCGGCTTGACTGTATCCTAGACAACACGGGATGCAGGAGCGAAAGCTGGGCCTAGCGATCCATCATGTCCCCATTGGTGGGGGCTGGTGGTGACAGAAAAATTACCCCAGGGATAACAGAGTTGTCACGGGCAATAGCTCACATAGACCTCGTGGCTTGCTTCCTCGATGTCGGCTCTTCCTATCCTGGCCGTGCAGCAGCGGCCAAGGGTGAGGCTGTTCGCCTATTAAAAGGGAACGTGAGCTGGGTTTAGACCGTCGTGAGACAGGTCGGATTCTACCTGTTAGGAGTGTTGGTTGCCTGAGGGTAGGGTGCCCTTAGTACGAGAGGAACGGGGCTCCGCGGCCTCTAGTCTACCGGTTGTCCGATGGGGCACTGCCGGGCAGCCACGCCGTAACCGGTAAGGGCTGAAAGCATCTAAGCCCGAAACGGGTCCCGAAAAGAGGCAGCCACTCTCCAACACTAGGGTGTGTTCACCGCTTGGGACAGGTGACTGTAACAAGCTGTTGGGGACGAGGACGCCCATAAAAGATGGGTTTGATGGAACCGGGGTGTACGCGCCTAGCTTCGGCGAGGCGTTCAGCCCGCGGTCCCCAACTGTCCGAGTGTACGGGTCCCCAAAACTGTCCTTTGGGTGAAATCCACTAGGTAAAGCCTTATTCACACAATTTCTTAAATATAAATTGAATTTTAGTAGTTCTTTCTTTTTTTGGCTTGTCTTTATTCGGTGTTGACCGAAAGTTTCAATAGTTTGTTTTGTTTGGTTATTTTTAGCCCGCCTTCAAGACTATTTGACCTGTTTTTTTGGGATGATGTAGTGGAAATGGTTGGGCTGTTTTGGCCGCGATAATCCTATATGACGGGCTTCTTCAGGAGTGTGGCGGTTGCCTTTCTCTATGATTGGGGAGCTAACCCAAGTAGGTTACAGCGGCTTGGGGGGTGCTGGTACTCCCCTGGTATGAGAGAACATGGCTGAGTGACGAGCGTATCGCTCTACGAGGATGTTGTGTGTTAGTATCTTCAGGGTACACGGCATCCCCCTTTGTTTTGCTTTTTTATTATATTTTTTAGTGTTTTTTGTTTTTTAGTGGTGTGGTTTGATTTAATATTATTGTCGAATTGTTTTGTTTTTAGATGCGAAATATACAAATACTTATTAGGGAATATTTGTTATTTGTTTCTGCCCATGTTACAGCTGTGTTGTGTTCGGTTTTAAAGGTGCTACGGGTGAGTCTCTTGAAGAAGCGGTTGAAAAAATCTCAGGTTAACGGTGAAACGCTGGTTATTCTTGATTTGGATGGTACTTTAGGTTACTCTCTTATTCCTGAGGAAGAGGCTTTCAGGAAAATTTTTGAGTTGACTTGTAAGAGGCTCAATAAGTATTGTGATTTGGAGATTAGCGCGGATGAAATGGAGCAGTTTTATAAGGATGCGAAAAAGACACACTATGAACTGCATTTTCTTAAGCCGAAGAGGCATAATAAGAGGTTGAGGTTGAAAATTTTTCTGGATAAGGTTCAAGAAAATAATGGGGTAGTGTTTGATTCTGATTTTTTGGACGAGATCTATAATGTTTATTGGGATTATTTTATGGCTCATGCGAAATCGTATCCAGATACCTGTAAGACGCTTGAGAGGTTGATGAAGAAGTCCATTGTGGTGATTGCTACTAACAATGAGGATGATGAGGCTGAGATTAAACGGAGATTGTTTGGGCTTGAGGCGGGGAAACATTACCGGTATCTGTTTACTTCAGACCGGTTGGGTGTGTGCAAGCCTGCACCAGAGTTTCTTGAGGAACTAATTGGCTGTTTAGAAAAGGATTTAGGTGAATCAATCTCAAATAAGAGGATTATTGTTGTGGGTGATGATCCGAGGGTGGATTTTGCTTGGGCGAAACCTATTGGGGCCACCACGATAAGGGTCAGGAAGGATTTGAATGCTAAAAGGGAGCCGAGTAACGAGGGGGAGAAGCCGGACTTCACTGTGGATAATGTTTCAGATATTTTGGATTTAATCTGAGATTTTGGTGTCTACTGGGCCTTACATCTTTTCCTTGAAGATTTTACTGTTTTTTATAATTAGGTTTTTGATTTGGTTTTAACGAAATGCTTTTATGAAAGGTGCTTGATTATCAATCAAAAATTTCCCCTTTTTACTAAAATATTAAATCAAGATTGATGTGGTATTTATGGTTAAAATAGTTAGTATGGGCGCCATAAACTACGATATTAATCTTTTTGTAGAGAGATTCCCTAAGATAGGTGAGGAGGTGCCAGTGAAACAGATAACACGTATTCCCGGGGGAAAGGGAGCTAACGTGGCCGTGGCAGCTGCAAGATTGATGAATCCGGGAGAGGTGGCGTTTATAGGTGGACTGGGCGATGACCAGATAGCTGAGAGGCAGAAAGAAGTTTTGAAGAGTGAGGGAGTCAATACCAGTGGAATTATTACGGTTAAAGGTGTGGAGTCTGGCCAAGCCTATATCGTTATAGATTCTAAGGGTGAAAATTTTATCAACACCCTTTTTGGGGCAAATCATGAAATTAAACCAGAGGATATAGAGGAAAAGAGCAGATTAGCACTAATACGTGAAGCCAAGGTACTGGCCATAGTTGATCCCCCGCTTCCCGTGATTTTGAGGGTTATGGAGCTTGGAAAAAAATGTGGGACTATTAACATTTGGGACCCGGGAATACACTGTGTGAAAGGATATGATTCACTAAAAAATATTTTAAAATTTGTTGATATTCTTTTGATGAACGCTGTAGAAGTGGAAAACTTAACCGGTGTCAGTGAGCCACAAGAGGTGAAAAAGCGTCTTTCTCCGATTAATAAGACTCTAACGGTGGTTAAAAAAATGGGGGCAGAAGGATCCCAGTTGATTGAGCCTGGAGATAAACAAAGCACACTGATAAAGGGGATTCCGCTTCTAAAGTATGGTTTTAAAGTGCTTAATACAGTAGGGTGCGGTGACTCGTTCCATGGGGTTCTTGCAGCCTCGCTGGCTGAGGGATACTCCCTTTTTGAGGCTTTGCAGAGAGCGAACCTAGCGGGAGCTTTTAAAGCAACTAGAAGTGAAACAAGAGGAAGTCCCACTAGAAAAGAATTGGCAGAATTTTCTAAAAAAA
>NZ_JBRAKS010000129.1:0-10625 GCF_052745115.1 Candidatus Jordarchaeum sp. | reverse complement strand
AAAACTAACCTACCATGTCTCCATGTAAAGATATGTTAAGTTTTAGTGACCAGGAACCTATTATGTACTCTATAAGTTTTTAAAAAATTTTATTTTTTAATTTTGAACTTGAAACTTGATATAAATAATATTTTTTCGATAAGTAAATTATAAAGAAATCCTTATAATCATGTTTTGAACCCGAAAGGAAAATCTAATATTTAATTGATACTCTTACCTTCTCCAAATTTTTCAAATATATATCTAATAAAAGCTAATCCTTCTATATTATTTATTTTCCACAAGAATTTGTTTCCCTTACTCTTTCGGTAAGTAAGTTTAGTATAAGTAAACTTTTAAATAAGCTAACCCCTTAATTAACATGGGATCTCAAGTTGAGCACAAGAATCAGAAAATTAAGAATTATAACCAAAAACGGAAGGATTATACTGGAAGAGGAAATAACCCCCAAATCCGTAACCACCAAAGATTTAGATTCGGCTATAACCCTATTTAGACTCATTTCAAACGAATCCCGTTACAAGATAATTCGTTTAATATCTGAGAAAAATCCCATTAGTTTTACAAAACTACATGAATTATCCGGTTACAGTCAAAAAACCATAGCTCAAGGTCTAGATGATTTGCTTCGCATTAGAGCGATATCCAAAGAAAGTAACGGATACATGCTTTCAGTAATCGGTAAATTATTACTAAGAGAGCTAAAAGAAATAGCAAGCATAATCAAAAAAATCAGAGACTTGCAAGATTTAGAAATTGATTTCGAGTTTTAATAAAATAAATTTACATGCAGAATCCTAAATCAATCCATTTTACTTTCAAGGCTCATATTAAGATGAGGAACAGAGTTACTCACAAATTTTTAGTAGAAAATAGCTTCCCGATTTTTGTTAGCCTCATAATATAACTTTTTTGTGTCAATCGGAAAAACTCCCTTAATTACCTGCAAATAATTTTTCAATCTGTCTTCTTTTTCCTCCACTTTAAAATGTATTACAATATCCGATAACTGGGTAATTACAGCTATAAACTTCCCTGAATGCGCTTCCATGTTCATGAGATAGAAAGCCAAATCTTTACAGCTCTTATGAAGACGAAATATCCTTCTGCAGAACTTTGCCAAGTCCTCCTCAGAAACACCTATACTCAGATCAGTTAAACTAACAAAAACCCAAATAGCCTGCCTATTTTCACCTATTCCCTCTCTAATTTTTTTCATAGTAGAGTATAATTTATCCATACTAAAGGGATAAGTCAACTGATAGACACTACCATAATCAATCTTTTTTATCGACTCACTTTCCTGGGTAAAGCAATCAATAATAGTGAAAAGTTCTTCACGAGGTTTAGTATTTTCACTATTTATCACTGACCTAATGTTAGCCCGTTTGGCGAATTCCAATGCTGGAGTACTAAAGCTCACCAATATAATGTGCGGATTTTCCAGCTGCCTATAGACTCGCCACTCGGTAAACCCTATAAAAGTTGTACCTGTTTGAAAGGAGAGTATAACAATTGAGTTGGATGGTATTCCACCACCTAGGCGCTGGTCTAATTCCGGTATCTCTGTCTTTAATATCTTTATATTCTGCAACTTTTTTCTACCCCGCTCGGTCTGACTGATTCGGTCGCTTTAATTTTTAATGATTGATAAGGCTTATTTATTTTATCCTGCATTTCTTACCTTATTGGTAAGTAACTACCCAATAAGGAAAGTTTATATACTCTCAAGTAAAAAAATATATTGGCATACAATATATTCGCCCAAGAACAAAAATCAGACAAATAAGAGGTAAAACAAATGGAAAGAAAAAGGAGAAGTTTCTGGGACATGTTCGGATTCGACGACATGTTCGGGTTTGACGAAATAGTGCAGAGAATGATGGAATATGTTCAACAAACCATGGAATCCGGAGAAGTCGGTGAAAAGTCTTTTACTATGCCATTTGAAGGACCCAATTTCAAAGGCGTCATAAGATATGAATACTCTAATATGCCTTTAGATGAGCAAGATTTTGAGAACCGAGATCCGGTATTTTTTGATATCCCTGAGCCGGTACCATTAGAAAGACCGGATCCTCTTCGTAGAACTCCAAAAAGAATCAGGCCAGAAAAACCTTTTGTAGTTCCCACTCAGGTTACAAGTCAAGATACATTAGTTGATATAATAGAAAATCCAGACGAGTTGTTGGTCGTGGTGGAGGTTCCTGCGGCAAATAAAGACGATGTCAAACTCAATCTTACTGAGAGAAATTTGGAAATAAGAGTTGACTCACCAGTAATGTTCTATAAAGTAATTCAATTACCTTGCGAAGTAGATTGCAATAAGGTCAAAGCCGATTTCAGAAACAGAATACTCGAAATAAAAATAAAGAAAAAATAATGCTAATGCATTTTTAATTCATTTGGGAAGGAGGTCAAATTTTTTTAATGTCTGAACTATCCGATACCGAGGTTCCTATAAATTTCGAGAAAAGGAAAAGAGAGTCAGGATACTTACCATACGTGGAATTTATTGGAACAGCCCATTTCAGTAAAACCAGTATCATGGAAGTTATGGAAAGGGTACAAGAGCTTCGGCCAGACGCTGTAGCACTGGAGCTCTGTCCACTACGCTATTACAGTCTGCAGCGTCTATGCTTAAATTGTCCAAGAAGAGGAAGTTGCGACCGCAAGTGTGAGTTCATAATCTCTACGGATCACCTAGTTAACAAAGACACCGACATCTGGCTAGTTGATATGGATGAGAGAGAAATTCATCACCGAATAATTCGAAATGCTACAAATAGAGATGTTAGAAACTGGCTTAGTGCTTCAAGATACGTAAAGTCTAATGAGGCTCAGGGTTTGCAACTTTGGGAAGCGGGACGCAAAGAAGAGGCAATGCACATTTTTGACAACAATACTGAGATAATGAAAAGAACCTTCCCAAGTCTATGGACTGTGCTCATAGACCAGAGAAACGCACTAATGGCTGCAAGACTTCACTATATAATCCAAAGTTATCTGGATAGGGGCTTAAAAGATTTTAAAATCTTAGTAGTGACCGGGGCTGCACATGTTCCGGGCTTAAAACAAATGCTAAGAAATCCTGAACTAGCTTTTGATACTATAAGAAGATACGGAATAAGATTTACACCACCTTACCGAATAAGGAGGGTAAGAGTGGACTAATTTCTTCTTTCAAGATTGAAGTCCGTCCCTATTTCTAACAAACCTTTTCTCTACCATAACTCCTTTTTGAAATTTTTTCATTTAAAAATTTTAATCGAAAAAATCTTTATTTAGTACCTTTTCTACTTTTTTCTGTTTTTTCAAAACAAAACTTTATTATGAAATATTCTCCTAAAATACTACAATAGGAGGAGAACCCGATGAGCTCTTGGTGGAGCTGGGGTCCGGTTACGCTCACTTATGTGACTCTAGAACTGGAAATAGAAAAGATGCCGGAAATCAATGCTCCGAATGATGTTTATGTGAGAAAATACAATCCGGAAAGCGATGCAAATACACTAGCAATATTACACAATGAAACTATGAAAGAATTTCGTGACTTCGCAATAATATCGCCGGACTTTTTAAATAAAGTAACCACAGACTGCTCATACATTGCGGAACTAGATGGAAAACCAGTTGGAATGGGACTGTGCGCTGTAGCGAACACGAAAAAGGGGCGCCTGGGTTACATCGCAGAATTCGGGGTGATTAAAAAATATCGTCGGAAAGGAATAGGTTCCGCCCTCTTAAAACATATTTTAGATTGTTTTAAAGCAAAAGAAGTGGAAATAATCACCTGTGAGGTTCTAGAAGAAAATGATCTAACGCTATTTATATTAAAGGATAAATTGGGATTTAAGGAAGTGGAAAGAACGACTATGGTTTCATCCGGAATGCCCCCGGGAATTTTCGGCCAAAGATAAAATAGGAGAAACACTTAATGTCTCAATCTCAAAGTGAAAGCGGAACGGATTTTGGACAAGCAGGTGAGGTATATTACTACATGTCACATGACCTGAAAAATCTACCACCAATTCCCGAAAACAAATATGTCAAAATAAGATACATGAGAAAAGAAGATATTTCAGACTACGTAAACCTGGTAAACGAGTCGCTAAGACACTCTCCTGATCCTTTTGTACCGATGACAAGAGAATTTGCTGAAAAATGGCCCTTAGAGCAAACACTAATAGCTGAATATAATGGCGAAATGGTTGGCTTTCTGATGTTCGAATCACGGGGAACAACTGGACTACCGGTACAGCTCGGAGTCGCCCCCAAGTATCGCAGACTCTATATAGGAACCACTCTACTTTTAAGCCTGCTACACAAATTTAAGAAAGAGGGAGTAAAAGAAGTTCAAATGAAAGTTTACGAAAATAATAAACCTGCAAGGAGCCTCTACAAAAAATTAAATTTTAAAATCTATGGTATTGTCATAGAACAATAACTGAAAAATGGAGCAGTTCCCTTTAATTTAATAGTTTGAAATGTTAATTTTCACTCTTTATTTTTTAGTAAATATTAAATATTACATTGTTATTAGTTGAGAATAAACTGGAAACAATTTTAAAATGCAAAAATTTCACAATAAAAATAACTGCTCGACAATTTTTTGGATAGAGGTATAAAAAATGATAAGGTCAATCTTCTGGAACCAAATAGAGTTCGCTGAGCGTAAACAAATAAAAAGTATTCAAGAGTCGAAGCTTAGAGCTCAACTAAGACACGTGTACTGGAACTCCTCATTTTATCAGAAAAAACTAGAAAAGATATTGGGCAAAATCAATAAGCTAGAAGATCTTAAGCAAATCCCGGTAACTACACGTGAAGAGCTGGAAGAGGATGTCGAAGCCTCAGGGGACCTGTTTGGAGGCAGAATATGCGTACCAATGGACAAAATCCTGTACCCTATAAGCCCGCCGGAATTCCCGATAAAAAAGGCACCCATTGGCACCGCAATAACAAGCTCCGACCACTCGACTGTAGTGGAACATCTAATCAGACAAAGTATAATGATTGGAATTAAAAACGGAGATACAATTCAGGTTCAGTGTAACGGATGGGAACCTTTAAACTTCGCCTATTTCTCCCCGATGTTTGGGGCTGCAACACCGCCCAATGTGGGTGAAATACTTGAACTTAATGTAATACCATTAGAAATCATTATTGTTGACATGGCGAGAACCATACAGACGGCTAGATTCTTCAAACCCAGCGCTGTTTACACCAACAAAGCGGCCTTAATGTTCATGGAAGACATCCTAAACAAAGAAAACAGCAACCCCAAGGAAATAAACTATAAACAAATAATTGTGAGAGAAAACAAGGATACGCCGAGCGCAGCGGAGAGAAAAACTCTAAAAGATAAGTGGGACGCAGAAATATACTCAATGCTGGACATACAAGATAATTTATTCTATGCTATGGATTGTTCAGAACACCAAGGATTACACCTCTGGGAAGACGGATTCATAGTCGAAGCAACGGAGAAGGATACCGGAAGTCCACTAGAACCCGGACAAAAAGGAATGCTCACCATAACCAATCTCTTTGCAGAAGCCACACCATTAATAAGATACCAAACAGATATCGAAATTACACTGAGCTTAGAGAAGTGCTCCTGTGGAAGAACCCACGCCCGAATAATCCCCCCAAAATATAACGAATAGGAGGAAACAAAAAGTGGAAAGTTATACTCAATATTGGAACCCCACCATAGAAACCATGCCTAAGGATGAACTAAAACACCTCCAGTTAAAAAAACTGATTTCACAAGTAGAATATGTCTATAAAAATTCTAAATTCTACCACCAGCTATACAGCCAAGCCGGGATAACTCCTGAGGATATAAAATCCTTTGAAGATTATCAAAAAAGAATACCCATAATCCAAAAGGATGATATTAGAAGAGACGTTACAACGGAAAGCCCCTTTGGGGGTGTAAACTGTGTTGATCCAGGTAAGCTAATGATTTGGGTATCCACAGGTACCTCTGGAATCCCAACATTTGGGGGAAGAACTAGGGAAGACTTAATTATACATATAGAGAACTTATCCCGATCATTTTGGGCAACCGGCTTTCGCCCCGGAACCAAAGTAATCCAACAATTCGGAAACTGGCACTGGTCACCGCAGAATCTGGTTATTGCTTGTACTCGGATGGGTGTTAAGCAGGTCCTGGTAATAGGAGCGAGTATTGGGCCTTTTGCTAGACGGGCTGCGCTTTTAGCAAAGTACTTTAAACCTGATTTTTTGGTTTTGCCAGCGACTTTTACCCAGCTTATGATTCAAGAAGCGGTTAATATGGGTGATGAGCCTACCGAGCTTTTCTCTGGTATTAAAAAGATTCTGATTTCTGCTGAGGTCTTAACACCTTTAAATAGGCAGAGGCTTAAGGAGCGGGCTTTCCCAAATGCGGAGGTGCATTTCTACGCTGGTGGTGGCGAGTCTCAGGTATGGCCTGTGGATAGCTGTTATCCGGAGTGTAATGGAGGACATCTTTGGGAGGACTTTGTTTTCTCAGAGCTTATCGATCCCGAAACACGAGAGTTGATTCCGGGGGCAGAGCGTGGAGAACAGGTGACCACAAATATTGCAACGAAGGGCACTCCATACATTAGATTTGATATGGAGGACCTGGTTGATATGTACTATGACCCCTGCGTTTGTGGAAGAACTCATCCCCGGGTCACCATTATTGAACGTGCGGATTGGCAGATTAAGGTAGCAGGTAAGACCGTTGTACCTTTTGATGTGCGTATGGTTTTTGAGGAGTTCCCGGAGACCGAGGAAGCTATCTTTAAGATTCAAAAGTATGCGGATAAAATGGATAAGTTAAAGATTGTGGCCGAGTTTGACCGGAAAAAGACAAAGGACCGCAAGGAACTCAAGCAACGTCTACAGCAGCGAATTAAAGACAAATTAGGTGTGGATTCCGAGATTGAATGGGGTCAAGTTGTAATGCCCTCAATGGATAAAGTAACCCATAAGATTGTACGAATAGAGGATCTAACCAAACAACAATGATAATAAAAAAGAAAAAACTAGAATTATTCAAAACTCTATTTTTTTAAGGGATGTGGAGGTTGTGGTTATAGATAACTTGGTTTTTCCCCCAACCTTAGAATCATTAAAATATAATCTAGAGCTACCTCGAGTGCAATACGGCTACTTGATACTGTTTGGTAAACGGTATTTGGGAGAAGACTTTGAGATGCCAAGAAACATCGATGATGTGGGAAAAATTGAGTTTCCATTCAAGATTGAGGACTTGGTTATGCCCATGGACAAGTTCGTGGAGATGCTGGACAACTTAGATATTGATCACTGCGTTCTTTTTGCCATGGATGAGGAAACAAACACTGGGAAACCAGTTCTAAACGATCACATAGCAGGGCTGGTGAGGGAGTATCCGGACAAGTTTAAGGGATTCGGCGGTGCTGATCCCCATAAGGGTAAAAAAGCGGTGGAACAGGTTCAGAAAGCTTATGACGATGGCTTAATCGGCATAGCAATGAGGCCCTTCATTCATAATATTTATTCCAGCAGCAAAAAGTACTATCCGATATACTCCAAGTGCGACGAACTGGACATGATAGTCTGGCTGCACACCTCGATGAGCTGGTCTCACATCAGAAGAATGGATCTCGGTCGACCCCTATACTTGGATAGAGTATGTTTAGATTTTCCAGAATTAAGGTTTATCGCGGGACACGGAGGTTGGCCCTGGGTAACCGAGTTAATGGGTGTGCTCTGGCGACGTCCAAATGTTTACACAGATATTACTACTATGAATCCTAGGTATATTGGTATGCCTGGTACTGGTTGGGAGCCTTTAATAACTTATGGTAACAGCCTTTTCCAAGATAGAGTACTTTTCGGAACATCGTGGCCACTTATGCCTTTTGAACTCTGTATCGAAGAGGTGAAAAAGCTTCCCCTTAAGGATTCGGTGAAAGAAAAGTGGCTGCACAAGAATTCAGAGCGTCTTTTTGGATTCTAATAAAAAATTGCCAACCTAATACTAACACTATTTTTTACTCTCTTTTTTTAGCGCTACATCTATTAGTTAAAAAAAAACAATAATAACAGACTAAAGTATGTTTTATATTGGAGGTGAAATAGAGGTGTATCGTGTTGTAGTTACTGTTAAGGAGGTTAAGGGTCACTGTGGAATTCATAATGTGGGAGACCGTTTTGTGGTTGACGAAGGACAAGTTCTCTCTCTTGACACCGCTAAAAGCCTCTGCGTCTACGCGCTGGCTAGTTTGATTCCCCTCTTTCCCGCCTTGTCCAAGGACTTACCCAAGGACGACTGGATGAGTGCAGAAACCCAGTACATACAATGTATAGATCCGGGGCCGGAATATGGTGGCGGTGGCACTGTAATTTTTGAAATCAAGAGAGAGAAAGTGACTTAAATTTTTCCCAACACTTTCTTCCTTTTTTAAGTCCAGTTTTGAAAAAAATTATTTTTCAGGTTATGGTTCTAATTGTTTCTGTTAGTAGTTTTATAGTGTTTTCTATGTCTTTTAGGTCCACTATTTCTACTGGTGAGTGGGTGTATCTTACCGGGACGCATAGGGGGCAAGTGGCTACTCCTTCACGTGAGAGTTGTATTGCCGCTCCGTTTGTGGAGCCCATTGCCACCGCTACTTGGTGGGGGATTTTAAGTTTTTCAGCAGTTTTTATGAGCATTTCTCTTGGTTGTCTGTTGGAAACAAATCTCACATCTACTGCTCGGATGACGGGGCCTTTTCCTAATTCTATTGTTGTGGTGTAGGGTTTTACGCCTGGAAAATCTGCGGCGCTGGTGCTGTCAACTGGAAAAGCGATTTCAGGTTTTAAACTGTATGCGGAAACCACTGCTCCTCGTAGCCCCCTCTCTTCTTCCACACTAAAAGAGTAAAGTAGGTCTGATTGGAGTTCTCGGTCCTTTAGGTTTTTTATGCATTCTATTGCTACTAGGCAGCCTATTCTATCGTCGAAAGCCTTACCACAGATACGTGTTCCTAATAACTTGTCTAAGCCACGTTTAAGGGTTATAGGATCTATTATGCTGACACCAGACTCGACCACTTCCTCCCTACTTGACGCCCCGATATCGATGAATAAGTTCTCAGCTGAAATCACCTTCTCTCGCTCCTTACCCGTAGTAAAATGGGGTGGTATAAAGCCTATGGTACCATTAATGTCTCCTTTCTTGGTGTGAATGATCACTCTCTGAGCTGGGAGAACCCTGCTGTCTAGTCCTCCCAAAACCTCGAATCTTATGAAACCCTTATCGTCAATGGCTTTAACAACTAGCCCCACCTCATCCATGTGTGCGTCAATAAGGACTCTTGTTGGCCCCTTCCCTTTTTTCCTCGCTAAAACATTTCCCAACCGGTCGATCTTAACCTCATCCACATAATCCTCAATCTTAGAAACAATCAATTGAGCTATTTCATACTCAAAACCCGATACTCCGGGTGTAGTTATTAGTTCTTCAATTAGCGGTAGTAGTTCACTCATAATCATTCAGCTCTCAGATTCACTTTGTAAAAATCACGTACTTTAAAAATTACTTTCCAAATAATCTATTCGAAACGTATTATGGTTAATTCCTGTTTACAATCTACTATTTATAAATTAGTTACTATTTCACTCGACTATGCCTTAAGAAAAAGAGTTTTATGGGTATTGCAATAAATATTTCCTAGGGATTGTTATGGGTAGTGGAAGGAGTTCTGGAGCGGGCGTAGTTTTATGTTTAACCATATTAGGATTTATAGTGTCCTTGTTTTTCTTCTGGCCGCTTGCATTTGCTATACTCTTTTTGGGATTAGCAGTATTCTGTGCATTAGAATCAAGCAGTAAAGCCCCACATCCACGAGTACCCCAAGGTAGAAGACCTGTAAGATACGAGCCTCCAACCCAGACGCAAAGGCGCCCCCAAGAATATCGGCGTCCGTATAGTCCCGAAAGTTACACAAAGCGTGAAACCGCCACCACAAAATATGGAATAAGAATACCCGTGGAAGAGGATGAAACTGAGACCGAAGGGATTTATCGTTGGGAAATAGAGGAGGAAGAGAGGGAGGAACCTGAAGAAATAACCGGAATATCCGAAATTGAGGAGGATACTCGGTACCGAGTAACCGAGGCGGAGCAGCAATTAGACGAATTAAAAGAAGAATTGGAGGAAACCCGAGCCCGGTACAAGCCAACAATAATCCCTGAGACTAAAGTGGAAAAAATCGAAGAAGAAATTATAGTCGACGAGAAAGCGGAGCTTTTAAAAGATTTAGAAAGCCAGGAAGAAGCAACTAAAATCATACTAGAGGAATTAAAACAACGCTGGATGAGTGGAAAAATAGATCTTAACATGTACCAAAAATTAAAGGAAAAATACGAAAAGAAAATCAGGGAAATCCAAGAACAGAAGAAAAAAATTACGAAATAATAAATAAGCTCAACCCCGCTCCATAAACCTTGCAATATTTAAGACGACTAATTTTCGTATTTCTTTACAAGACTAAAAGCTATGTAGTCTATTATAAATTATTATTTTTTTCTGATATTTTCTAAACTACAGTATTTGAAAATGAGTTTTTGGGGGTAGGGATACCCTTATAGTGGAGAGA